>NZ_JAQFUL010000025.1:0-60653 GCF_027716265.1 Bacillus cereus group sp. Bc031 | reverse complement strand
TAAACGTTTCCAAAAACGACTCAACCATCGAGCTCCGATAGAATATCGAATCTCGATGGCTGCTTAGTCTTTTTAATGCTGTCTACTTGACAGGGATAAGACCAGTAGCCGTCTTTTTTCTATTAAAACTTTATAAGCTCTATTCCTTCAGGCAACTCACTCTCTGTTAAAATACGCAATTCTTTCACGCGATCCATTACGTAAGAAGAACGCTTCACAAGCTCTGGGTCAATATAAGCTGGATGAACCATAATTTCTACCGTTTGTTCACCTTGTACTCTTTCTTTTAACTTCACGAAGTAATCTTCCGTCACACCATCTGCGTAAAAATCACTGTAAAATACGTCAGAAAATGGGCGTACTGCTCGCTCTTCTTCACAACGACGAATTGGAACATTATATTTAACAGCTAACCTTTCAAGAACATCGTGCAAAATTGGCAATCCATGCACGTGATGATGACTATCTAAATGCGTTGGTTGTAATCCGTAAGATAGGAATTTCTCAATTTGAGCAGTCCACTCTCTCTCAACTTCCTCTGGATTTACTTTCCCTTCCCATACGACACTTTGTTTATGAAACAATCCATCGCTACTTACGAGTGACGGTACATCTCCAAGAAGCGGTTTCCCTGCCGTTAATACGAGATGTACTCCTACCCCTAACGTTTTATACTCTTTTGCTAAGCGTACCGCATGCTCTGTTCCTGGCATATTCATCATCATCGTCGTTGAATTTACAAGTCCATTTATATGTCCATCAATAATGCCGTAATTTGTACCTTCTGTAAGACCGAAATCATCTGCATTTACAATTAACTTAATCATCATAATACCTCCTAATAGAATAAAAAAAGCGGGCTAAATAGCGCCGCTTTTATTTCTCTACCTTTTTGAAGAACTGCGGAAGATATTCTTTATGTGCTTCCAACATTTCATCTAAAATTTGTTTTGCCACTTTATCTGATGGTACAAGTGGGTTAATTGTCATAGCAAGCAGCGCTTTATGATAATCCCCTGTAACAGCAGCTTCAATTGTTGTGCGCTCAAATGATTTAATTTGTTGTACTAAACCGCGAACTGGTACTGGAAGATCTCCAACTGCAATTGGTTTTGGACCTTCTTTCGTAATAATACAGTTCACTTCAACAGCCGAATCATGTGGCAAGCTTGCAATTGTTCCGTTGTTTCGTGTATTAACAGGCTGGATATCACCTTTATTATTATAAATAGACGTAATTAAGCTACATGCTGCGTCACTATAATAAGCGCCTCCACGTTTTTCTAATTGTGGTGGTTTAATATCTAAATTCGGGTCTTTATATAACTCGAATAAATCATCTTCTAATTGTTTTACTACTTCTGCACGTGTACCTTTTTCAACCGAAGCTTCTTTCTCTTCTTCTAGCATTTCACGTGTTTTGTAGTAGTAACGATGGTATGGACATGGAATTGCACGAAGGCCGCGAATAAAGTCTGGCTCCCAGTTAAGCGCAGCGATATTTTCCATCGTAATTTGCTTTTCTGGATCTGTTACAAGTTCTAACACACGATCCATTACACTTACGCCATCCAAATATACATCTAGTCCGTATACCATATGGTTTAAACCTGCGAAGTCAACGTGTACACGACTTGCATCTACCTCAAGTAATCTCGCAAGACCCATACGGATTCCGATTGGAACGTTACATAGACCAACTACTCTTTGAATATTTGTATAACGAAGAACAGCTTCTGTTACCATACCAGCTGGGTTTGCAAAGTTAATTAACCATGCATTCGGACAAAGCTCCTCCATATCCTTACAAATATCTAAAATAACAGGAATCGTTCTCAATGCTTTGAATAAACCACCAGGACCATTCGTTTCCTGACCGATTACATCATATTTTAACGGAATCGCTTCATCTTTTGCACGAGCTTCTAATAAACCTACGCGAAGCTGCGTCGTTACGAAGTCAGCATCTTTTAATGCTTCGCGACGATCAAGCGTTAAATGTACCTCAATTGGTAAACCAGATTTTTTTACCATACGTTTCGCTAAGTTACCAACGATTTCTAACTTTTCTTTTCCTGCCTCAATATCTACTAACCAAATTTCACGAACAGGAAGCTCATCATAACGTTTAATAAATCCTTCAATTAACTCTGGTGTATAACTAGATCCACCGCCGATTGTAGCAATTTTAATTCCAGTCATGCTTTATTCCCCTTTCGCTTCAAGCTTTTTATAAAGATCGATAAACTCTGCTGCTAATTCTTTTACTGTAATCGCATTCATTAAATGATCTTGTGCGTGAATTAAAAGAACACTAATCTCTGTTTTTTCTCCTCTTGCTTCTGATTGTATGAGCTCTGTCTGGAAATGATGCGCTTCATTAATCGCTTCTTTCGCCTTTACCATCGCTTCATCAGCCTCTGCCATTTTCCCCTGTTTGGCAAATTGAAGTGCCTCCATCGCAAAGCTTCGTGCATTACCACTATTTAAAATCAATTGGAATGGAATTTGTTCTGCTGTAGTCATCATAATTACCGCCCTCTCTATTATCGTTCAACCGACTTACATACCCCTTCAGTTTGAACATTTCTATTAAAATATTAATTTATGAATGATAGTTTGGTGTTCTTGTAGATGGATTTCATCTTTTTGAACATGATATAAAAGTTAGTTGTTCTGACGAGCTATAAAAACTCGTCAGAACAATACTTTTTAAAGTGATACTGAATTGTCATTTCCTTTTGTTTCAGCTTTTGCAGCTTGTACATAAGTACGGTCACACATTAATACAAATGGATAGTAAATTACTACCGCAATTGCAAAGTTCACTACTTGTAATGCTGCACCAGCAATGCTTCCGCCCGCTACAAGATAACCACTAAAGATTGGTGGCATTGTCCATGGAACTAAAGCAACTGTTTTTGGTACCCATCCTAAAGAGATTGCTGTATAAGAAGTAATAACTAATACCACTGGTGTAAGTACAAATGGAATAATTAATGCTGGATTTAATACAATTGGTGTACCGAAAATAACTGGTTCGTTAATATTGAAGAAACCAGGTCCGATAGATACGCGACCTACACCACGAAGCTGCGCACTTTTTGCAACAAGCATTACTGCAACTAAGAATGCTAATGTTGCACCAGATCCACCAATGTACACGTATACATCAAAGAATGGCTTTGTGAAAATATGCGGTACATCATATGCAGACATACCACCATCAAATAGTTTCATGTTTTTTTCTAACGCTGGCAAATAGATTGGGTCAATAATACCCCCAATAATATTCGGACCATGTAATCCGAAGAACCATAATACGTGAATAAGCAACGCTATAATAATGGCACTTGGCAATGTACCTGCTAAACCTTGTAATGGTACTTGAATTGTTTCAAATACGAATTTATGAATACTTGTTCCTGCTAATTTTACTGCTAATTGAATGCCTGCTGTTACGATTAAAATAACGAATGCTGGAACTAATGCTGCAAATGATTTCATTACTGCTGGTGGAACACCATCAGGCATTTTAATTGTAATATCTCTTTGAACAAAGAATCTAAATGCCTCAGTTACAAGAAGAGCCACTATGATAGAAACGAATAGACCTTGTGCCCCTGTCCAAGCTAAATCAATACCACCTTCTTTTGGCGTTGTCGGAGAAATAATAATTAATGCACCGAATGTAATAATTGCTGCTGACAACGCATCTACGCCGTAAGATTTTGCTAAATTATAACTGATTCCAACTGCGACTATGAGGGCAAGTATAGCAAAGGAACCAGTCCACATACCGCCACCGACGTCTTTCCAAACTTCCCCGAATGCACCTTTCATAAATTTTTGGAATGCATCCACTGGTAAGTTATTAATAAGTACTGCAAATGATCCAACTAAAATAAGAGGCATAACTGCGATAAATCCATCACGGATCGCAACTAAGTGGCGCTGCGATCCAATTCTACCTGCGATAGGAACTAAATATTTCTCCATAAATGCAATAAACTTTTGCATTTCGCTTCCCCCCTAATTATTTTTTTAGTGTTAATGCGTGATCTAAAACTGCTTCTCCATTCATCATGCCGTAGTGCATTGGATTGATAACGTCGATTCCAACGTTTTTCTCATCAGCAAGCGTTTTCATTGAAGACAGCATGTAACGAACTTGTGGTCCTAGTAATAATACATCTGCTTGATCGATATTTGTTTTTACTGCATCCCCAGATACAGCCCAAATTTTTCCTTCTAGACCGCGAGCTTTTGCAGCCGCTTCCATTTTTGTAACTAGTAAACTTGTAGACATCCCTGCTGAGCAACATAATAAAATATTCATTTGAAAATCCCCCTTGTGTAGTATAAAAAATTTATATTTTATTTATTTTTCTTTACGCTATTTATTAATGCAATTAGCGTGCCAACTTTTTAAAACCACTAAAATCAGCACTTTTTCGACCATTTTCTTTGTGTGTTAACGCTTTCAATTAGTGTGTCGACCAAAAAACACACAGTGTGTTATAAAACAACACGCTTTTAACACATAACTGTATGAAAATAGATTAGTGTTTAGTTGTCTAGTTGTATTTAAAACAAAAAAACACTAAAAAAATTTTTTTAGCGTGAAAATCTATTAAAAAAACTCCTCTATCTATTGTCCAAGCAAAATCTACTAAATTACATAGAATAGAATAAAATAACACAATTCGAAAGGGGATTCCTATGCCAAAACATAGAAAACAAAGCAAAATAAAGATTTATAGAATAACAAGCTATAAAAAAGACAAACGTTCTGAATTAGACTCTAACAAATTCGAACTAGAACAGCAGGAGGTAGAAAATAAGCAGGACAAGCATGGTAAACAGGACAAACAAGACAAACAACAAACAGGATAAACAAGACAAGCAGGATAAACAAGTACAATCCGAAAATGTAGTCATAGTACCCACAGATTCACACAACTTAGATATATGGGATGAAATTTCTCTAAAGCAAATACAAGCTGGTGAACATACAAATTTATTTGCGGAACAAAGTAATTATCAAAATATTAATTTGTTACAAGTTAGCGATATCCGTTTATATTTGGACAAGCAACTACAATTCAGTTCCGTCGATGAGCAAATTTATCATGAAGCACTTGTGCATCCAATTATGTCAAAAGTAATTGATCCAAAACGTGTTCTCATATTAGGCGGTGGCGATGGCCTTGCCCTACGAGAAGTTTTGAAATATGAAACTGTGCTACATGTAGACCTTGTTGATTTAGATGAGGCAATGATTAATATGGCACGTAATGTTCCAGAAATAGTATCTTTAAACAACAATGCATTTTTGGATAGTCGCGTGAATGTGCACGTATGTGATGCGAAAGAATTTCTAAATTCTCCTTCATCCTTATACGATGTAATTATTATTGATTTTCCTGATCCAGCAACAGAAATTTTAAGTACTTTATATACAAGCGAACTTTTTGCTCGGATAGCTACATTCTTAACAGAAGATGGGGCATTCGTCTGCCAATCTAATTCACCTGCTGATGCACCTCTAGTATATTGGAGTATCGGTAATACAATTGAACATGCGGGATTAACTGTGAAAAGTTATCATACAATCGTTCCTTCTTTCGGAACTGACTGGGGATTTCATATTGCCGCTAATTCTGCCTATGTACTCGATCAAATTGAGCAATTATATGTAGTGCCAACGCCTCGAACATTACCTTCCCTTCTTTCTCCTTTATTTCAATTTAGAGAAGAACATTTAGAACAACGTAATCTCGCTCTTTTAAACTCAGAATCGAATCTTATCCTACATCAATGTTACAAACAGGAAATGGAATTTTAACAACATTATAGTAAGGAGCGCTACCTTATGGAATATTCTACTTTCGGTAAGCATATAATAGTAGATTTATGGGGAGTGGATTTTTCCCTATTAGATGATATTTACTTTTTAGAACATCATTTAGTTCACGCTGCTGATCAATCTGGTGCCCACGTTTTAAACGTAAGTACAAAAGAATTTCATCCGCATGGCGTTACTGTTTTAGTTTTACTATCAGAAAGCCACCTTTCTATTCACACTTATCCAGAAAAAAACTTTGCAGCCATCGACTGTTATACGTGCGGTACAACCGTTGAACCGCAAATAGCAATTGATTATATCGTAAGTATATTGAAACCAAATGAGATGCATATAAAAAAGCTAATCCGTGGTATAGGGGAGATTGTTACTGTCGATTAAATATCACTCTTACTCATTTGTAAGAAGGAGGATTGTAAATACCATCAGTGGAACACATATTCCACTGATGGTACAGACACATACATAAAAAACCTTGCATACGCAAGGTTCATTCAGCTACCGACATCTTCTTATATAATTCTACAAATTCACTCGCTAATTCCTTCACCGTAATTGCATTCATTAAATGATCTTGTGCGTGCACCATCAGAAGGGTAACTTCGGTCTTTTCACCACCAGCTTCTTTCTGTATGAGATCCGTTTGTACACGGTGTGCCTCTTTTAATTCCTCTAACGCTTCTTGTAATTTCGCTTCTGCTTCTGTAAACTCTCCACGCTTCGCGCAATCAATTGCTTCCATTGAACAACTTCTCGCATTTCCCCCATGCAAGATTAAGTGAAAGGTCTTCGTTTCTATCGTATCCATTTTAGTTCTTTACTCCCCCTTTTCTTCCGCCACTTTTTGTTTATCCCATATTTTTAAGAACGGTAAATATATGACGAACGCTAGTGCAAAGTTAACGAGTTGCAAAATCACACCTGAAATTTTGCCACCCGATCCTAAATATCCACTAAATAGAATTGGTGTCGTCCATGTTACAGTAGCACCACTTGGGCGAGCTACCAATCCCCATTCCATTGCGAAATAAGAAACAATCGTTAATACAACAGGAACTACTATAAATGGAATAAGTAAAAGTGGATTCATGACAATTGGCATACCGAAAGTTACCATTTCATTAATATTAAAAATACCAGGTGCAATTGACAATCGTCCTAAACTTTTTAATTGCTGACTTCGCGCAAACAATAACATTCCGACAACTAAGGCTAGTGTTGCACCAGAGCCGCCCATATAAATCCATAAATCAAAAAACTGTGCGGTAATCGTATTCGGTACATCTTGGCCCGCTTGAAAAGCAATCCGGTTCTGATCCATTAACGATAACCAAATCGGGCTCATTACACCGCCCACAATTGTAGCTCCATGAATTCCACACGCCCAAAGGACATGAACGAGAATAACCGCTATAACTGCTCCCCAAAGACTAGCACCAAGTATACTCAGCGGTTCTTGCAGTAGCTTCCCTACAACATTATGAATGCTTCCGAAAGTTGTGTGTTCAAAAATCAATCTAATGATCCAAACAACTGTCACAACAATAAACCCAGGAATAAGCGCTGCAAATGAACGCGTTACTGCCGGCGGAACTGTCTCAGGCATTTTTATAATCATCTTTTTTTGTACAAGAAATCGGTATATTTCAGTAGATATAATTGCAATAATCATCGCTACAAATAAACCTTGGCTTCCCATTAATGCCGCTGGAATTACTCCATCTACCAGTATACTTTCTTTCGTACCCGGCATGATATATGAAACTTGAAATGGAGTTGCAAGTAAAAATGTCACAAGCGACAATGCCCCGGATGCTAAAGCGTCCACTTTATAATATTCCCCAAGCCTGTAAGCGATTCCAAAAACGGTTATTAAAGCCATTATATTAAAAGTTGCACTAACTGGATACCCTAATGCTACGTTCCAGTTTTTCCCGAACAAACTCGCCATGAATTCACTATACCCTGGGATTGGTAATGTACTAATAATAAGAAAAATTGATCCTATAATTAAAAATGGCATCGTCAATACAAGTCCATCACGAATTGCTAGCAAATGCCTCTGCTCTGCAACCTTTCCTGCTACCGGCATTACATATTTCTCTAAAAACCGTATCATCTATCCCACTCTCCTCATGGTTTCATTGACAAAGCTGCTTGCAAGATAGCTTCCCCATTACAAAGTCCGTAATGAACGGATTGAATGACATCAACAGGTACCCCTTTCTCCTTACATAATTCTTTCATTTTCGGTAATAAATAACGTACTTGTGGCCCAAGTAAAAGTACATCGGCTTTATCAATATGGCTATTTACTTCAGAACCTGATACAGCCCAAATCTTTACCTCTATTCCTCTTGCCTCTGCTGCTTTCTCCATTTTAGTAACAATCAAACTGGAAGACATTCCCGCTGCACAGCAAAGCAAAATATTCATCTCGCTTCCCTCCCCCTTCTTCTCAACCTAAATGATGGCGCATCCCTTACCACAACTAGGTTACAAATATATATGTCTAGATTTCCTGCTGTATGCCGAGCTTAAAAACAAAAATTTCTCGGTTTTCACGCTATTCCATCTATCCGTATTCTCCTAGTAAAGAGGACTTTAACTCGCTATAATAATTCAGTATGATTTTTTTAATTGATAGGAGGATATATTTATGAAGGCATATCGCTTTCCACTTATTTTATTATCTTCTATCCTAATTGGTGGTTTCATTGGTTATTTCATGGGTGCCGATGCAGTTGCTTTAAAGCCG
Organism: Bacillus cereus group sp. Bc031; assembly: GCF_027716265.1. Classification (NCBI taxonomy): domain Bacteria; kingdom Bacillati; phylum Bacillota; class Bacilli; order Caryophanales; family Bacillaceae; genus Bacillus; species Bacillus cereus group sp. Bc031. Next base: position 52,029 of record NZ_JAQFUL010000025.1, on the reverse strand, counting down.
CTTGGTGACATTTTCTTAAACTTAATGTTTACGATTGTTGTACCGTTAGTGTTCTTTAGCATCGCGTCATCTATTGCTAATATGGATGGATTAAAACGTTTCGGTAAAATTATGTCTAGTATGGCTGGGACTTTCTTATTTACAAGTATTTTAGCTGCTATTTTTATGATTATTGTCGTGAAAGTATTCCCGCCAGCACAAGGTGTTGTACTAGAACTAACACAACCTGACAAAGCCGGCAAAGCTGTTAGTGTTGCAGATCAAATCGTCGGTATTTTAACAGTATCTGACTTCTCGAAGTTACTATCTCGTGAAAATATGTTAGCCCTTATTTTCTTCTCTATCTTAATGGGGATTGCAACTTCAGCAGTTGGCGAAAAAGGAAAGCCATTCGCTACATTCTTACAAGCTGGTGCAGAAATTTCAATGAAAGTCGTATCTTTCATTATGTACTACGCTCCAATCGGACTTGCTGCTTACTTCGCAGCATTAGTTGGTGAATTCGGACCACAGCTTCTTGGAACTTACTTCCGAGCAGCAATGGTATACTATCCAGCGTCTCTTATTTACTTCTTTGTATTCTTTACGTTCTATGCATACCTTGCAGGTCGCAAGCAAGGTGTACAAGTATTTTGGAAGAACATGGTCTCTCCTACAGTTACATCTCTTGCAACTTGTAGTAGTGCCGCAAGTATTCCAGCGAACTTAGAAGCAACGAAGAAAATGGGTATCTCTTCTGACGTTCGTGAAACAGTTGTCCTTCTTGGATCTACACTTCATAAAGACGGCTCTGTTTTAGGCGGCGTATTAAAAATTGCTTTCTTATTCGGTATTTTCAACATGGAATTCGAAGGACCAAAAACATTAGCAATCGCACTTGTTGTTTCTCTATTAGTAGGAACAGTAATGGGCGCTATTCCAGGCGGCGGTATGATTGGTGAAATGTTAATCGTTTCTTTATATGGCTTCCCGCCAGAAGCATTACCAATTATCGCAGCAATCAGTACAATCATTGATCCTCCTGCAACGATGTTAAACGTAACAGCAGATAACGCTTGTGCCGTAATGACAGCTCGCCTTATAGAAGGTAAGAACTGGATCAAAAACAAATTTGCTTAATAGATAGAAAGAGAATGCTCGTTTTGAGCATCCTCTTTTTGTCGTTATTTGTTGATAAGTCGATATCCCTTGTCGAAACGTCGATATATTGAAAAAATCGTTGATATATTTGAAGTTATGAACGATATATCCGAAAAATCGTCGATATAATCTATTCCGCCACAAATTTGTTAAAAACTTCACAAATATTCCACACCTCTTATCTATTCTCCGTACTATAATCATGTATGGAAAAGGAGATGGACCTAATGACACAAAGCGCACCTGAATTTAAAGTTTTGCAAAGCATTGCATTCCTTGCTGTCGTTTTGCAAAGTTCGTTATTATATACAATGAATCAAGGACATGTTTTACTTGAGCAATCCCTCATTATGGGTATGCTATTTAATCTCGCAAAATTTTCAGCACCTGCATTCATATTTATCGTCGGCTTCCACTTAATTCGTCAATATACAAAGCAACTTGCCTACGCAGAATATATTTATGAAAAAGCCGCACATTTACTCATTCCCTATCTCTTCTGGTCTATTCTTTACTTATTAACAACAAACGATATGATTACACTACAAAGCGGAATAAAAAGTTTATTACTCGGAACAGCCGCACCCCATCTTTGGTATGTGATTATGATGTTTCAAATTCACCTACTGTTCCCTTTACTGTGCACACTATTTTATTGGTTTCAAAAACGAACAGAAAATAAAAAAGACATATATAAATATATGACCGTCTTTGCTTGCCTATATTTCCTCTTAATGTGGTATTCTTCGCACTACATTTTTAATGGCGAGAAATTGACTAGCTCAACCATTTTACATTATACAGACCGTTCCTTCTTCTTCTACTCATTCTATTTCGTCATGGGAGGAATCGCTGCTGTCGCACTAAAAGCGTGGCGTACATTTGTCATAAAACATATTCCGCTTATTACAATCTTATTTTTTATCTTATTTTTATTCATCAATTATGAGTTATTTAGTTTTTACGGAGCAAACTCTATTCATTTAACCGTTTCGACTTATTTAAAGCCATCTATGTTTTTATATATCGTATGCGAAATTATCATACTTTACGTGCTTTCTATTACAATCGTACAGAGACGCGGTTTCTTATATAAAGCTTTACGATTTATCGGGAATTACACATATGGTGCTTATTTAGCTCACTTTTTCTTCTTGCAACTATGTACAAAGTTTCTTTCTCTATTCACACTGCAAGAAAACACAATATTATATAGCCTATTATTATTTACAATAACAGCCACAATCTCGATTTCAGCAATGGTCATATGCAGTGCACTACCATTTCATACATGGATTACAGGACCTTCTCCTACGACAAATATGAGATGGACGAAGATTGTACTTCGGAAAAATCACGAAAAGGTATTCAAACCATATCTTTGATATAATAGAATTCCATACACGAAAAGAAAGTAGGACACACCTATGATTAATCAAATTGGACAAATTATGCTATATGTAAATAATCAAGATGAAGCCATGCGATTTTGGACTGAGACAGTAGGATTCCAAATTATTGCGGAAGAAAATAACGGACAAGGTTTTCGCTGGATTGAAATTGCACCGTCAAAAGAAGCAGGAACAAGCATCGTCCTTCACGATAAAGAGTTAATTGCAAAGATGCAACCTGAATTAAACTTAGGTACTCCTTCACTTATGTTCTTCTCTAACAACTTAGATCAACTATATAAAGATCTTTCTGAGAAAAACGTTACTGTTGGACAAGTTGTAGATTTACCTACTGGCAGAGCTTTTAACTTTGCTGATAATGAAAACAATTACTTTGCGGTAATGGAACGCAAATAAAAAAGAAGCTATCCGAAAAAGTCGGATAGCTTCTTTCATTTTAAAAAACTTGTTCTGCATTCGTTTCCCTATGTTGTATATGGCTCGTGATCCAAGCAATTCCACCAGCAACAACGAGATAGCATAACAATATTAAAATTTGCATTTGTAATTGCGACCAATCTCCTAAAGAAATCACATCTTGCAATCCTCTAAGAGAATGGGACATTGGGAGAAATTGTCCAATCTTGCTAAGAACAGCTATATTTAATTCTCCTGGGAAAGTCCCACCGCTCGTCGCTAATTGCAAGACGAGAAGCGTTACCGCTAAGAACTTTCCAACAAGACCAAATACCGTTACTAACATAAGAATAAACGTCATGAACGTAAAGGAAATAACGATACTTGATAAAACAAAGAGTGGCACACTTGCAACTTCTAATTTCATAACTCCTAGCACAACTACATCTACAAGCAATGCTTGAATAAGTCCAATTACATATACTAAGCCTAATTTGTTAATAAAATGTACTGTTCCACTTACTTTCATATTTTGTCTACGGCCAAGCGGTAAAATATTCGACGCCATAATTCCGCCAACATAAAATGCAAGTGATAAGAAATATGGTGCAATACCTGAACCGTAATTAGGCACGTCAGAAACTGTTGACTTCACTAATTGAACTGGCTCTGAGAACATCGTATTGCGTGCATCATCATTGCGAATATCCGCTATCTTCTCTGCGCCCTCTCCCAATTTCGTAGAAAGTTCTTTCGCACCATCGTCAAGTTTAACAAGTCCGTTCGTTAACTGATCAGCACCATGATTCAGCTCTGTTCCCCCGCTCGCAAGTTGATTTACACCTTCTTGTAATGATGTAAACCCAGTTCCCCATTTCGTAAATCCACTAGCTAAATTTGTAGCACCATCTGCTATCTTTTTCGTTCCAGCAGTAGCTTCATTTAACTTAACTCCGAATGTATTCATACCTTCTTCAACCTTATGCTGACCATCTGCAAGCTTCTGTGCACCTTGTATCAATTGTTTCTGACTATTATTTAAAGTGTTTGTTGCTTGAGCTAATCCATTAGAAGTAGCGATAATCTTTTGAAAAGCAGGGTCTTGCTGCACCTCTGGATGACTTTTCACGTACTCTTCTAATTGTTGTTTTACACTATTTGCTGCATTGTCCGCTTTCACTTGCCCGTCAGCAAGTTTCTCACTTCCGTTCACCCATTCATTTGTACCAGCACTTAATTCACTAACCCCTGATTGTAAGTTTTTTTCACCTTGTGCTAATAACTCCATACCACTATGAAGGGATTTTGCCCCTTCACTCAGCTCATTCGCTCCATCAGTTAAAGCTGATTGACTAGAAGCAAGTTTTTCACTTCCCTCTTTCACTTTTGATGTCCCGTCACTTAAACGATGAATACCATCTGCAAGCTGATTTGCCCCATTTCTTGCATCTGTCGTTCCTTCATGTAACTTCCCAGCACCATTACTTGCATCACTCAACCCTTGTGCTAAGTCTTGAAACTTTGAAAAGACACCTTCTGTATAAGATTTCGTAATACTATTTGAAATTTTTGTTTTCATATTTTCAACAGCTGTCGTTCCAATTTGCGCTGCTACAAAGTTTTTACCCGGATTTACTTTGTACTGCAATTGTGCTGGTTCTGGTTTTTCATCCATAAGTGTACTTACCTTTTTAGAGAAATCGGCTGGAATCGTAACAACCATATAATACTTATCTTCTTTTAGCCCTTCCTCAGCATTTTTTTCTGATACGAAATGAAAAGCCAGTTCCTTATTCTCTTTTAAATTTTTTACAAAATCGTCTCCTGCATGAATTGTTTTCTCATCCATTGCAGCACCCTTATCTAAATTTACAATCGCAACAGGTAATTTATCTAATTTTCCGTATGGATCCCAATATCCAGCTAAAAAGAACCCTGAATAAATTAAAGGAACGATTAACAAAAAAATTAAAGCGATACGCCCATGTTTATGGTGCCACATCGCTTTCCAATCTTTAAATACAAGTTGAATTCCTTTCATGAAACATACTCCTTCTCCGAATTTCACACCATTAGAATGGTTTAACAGATTTACTATACACGTCCATTTTCATACTGTATAATACATCTTTAATTATCAATCCATTCCTTTTGGTCTATAGAAAGGAGAGTCAAAATGGAACTTCTTCAACTAAAATACTTTCAAACAGTTGCACGAGTAGAGCATATGACAAAAGCCGCTGAAGAATTGCATATCGCACAGCCTTCACTCAGCAAAACAATTGCTAGATTAGAAAAGGACTTGGGCGTTCCGTTATTTGACCGCCAAGGGCGACAAATTACATTAAACTCTTTCGGGAAAGTATTTTTAAAACGAGTAGAGCGCATTTTTCATGAATTAAGTGAAGGCGAACGAGAAATTAAAGATTTAGCTGACTTACAACAAAGCTCTATTACGTTGGCTGTTTCTATTCCAAGAATATTACCCGAACTAATTGGTTCTTTTTTACTAGAACATCCTAACGTTCGATTCCAACAATTTCTCGCATCTACTCCTTCTATGAAACGACAACTAGATAATATAGAAATTGACTTTTGCATTTCTTCTGTGCCAATTGAAGGCGAAGAGATTATTTGGGAACCACTTATTACAGAAGAAATTTTCTTAGTCGTCCCTTCTGGGCACCGTTTATCAGAACGTGAAAGTGTATATTTGCATGAAGTAAAAGACGAACCGTTCATTAGTATGAACACTGGTTACGGATTTCGGCACTTAACAGATGAATTTTGTAAAGAAGCTGGCTTCACTCCACATATTGCTTTTGAAGTAGATGAACCAACCGTGATTAGCGACCTGATTAAGCAAGGCCTCGGCATCGCCTTTGTCCCAAGTTTAACTTTATTAAAAAACTCTACTTTAGCATTAAATAAGTTACGTATTATTGAACCAAATTGTGAGCGAACGATTGGGTTAAGCTGGTCAAAAAAACGTTACTTATCGAAAACTGCTCAGAAATTCCGTGAATTCGTAATTGATTACTTCTCCAATATTAGGACTTAAAATGATATTAAACAATAAAAGATGCCATCCCCATAGGGTGGCACCTTTTATTTTTCACTCTTCTCTAATTCTATTTCAGCTAAAAGCGGCAAAACATTATCAAAAATATGCGTATTGTTATTTTCGCCTGTTACATATCCACCGTAGTATCTACTAAATACGTTGTCATTTCGGAATGTGGCCATATGATCATATAATTCCTTTGCGAAATTTGTATCACCTGTTTGTAGTACGTACAAAATCGTTAATCCGTAAGCGGCTGGCGATTCATAATTCACAGTTTGTTTTCCCGTTTCTAAATTGTAACGACCATATAGCTTTCCATCCTCCTGGAATTTCTTCTTTATAAATTCCAAATAAGCATCTGATGAAAGACCACCTAAACTACGATGATATGCAACGTATGATTGGTCAATCTGATTCACTTCTTTGTCGTACGTAAATGTACCATCTGCTTTATACTCTTTCGGGAATGCCCATCCATGCCTTGGATAATCCGCTAAAAATTGAACGACTTCCTCATATTGCTGAGCAGAAACTTTTCCATACTTTTTCATATAGGAGAATGCATGCGGATTTACATATGACGTTGTTGCAAAATCATTTTGTTTCCTTGCATCTGCATCATAATAATCAACATAATAATTATCTTTCTTATTATAACGAATTACAGCATCACTCAATTGATCTGCCAAGTTTTTATAGCGCTCTTCCTTGTACATTTCATAAGCGCGATATAACTGTTCTATAATACGAAGATCATCAATAAGTGCATTTGTAGCTGACTGCATTTCTCCCTTTTCAGAGATTTTCCATAAAACAATTTGGTTCTTATGTACAAAGTTATTTTGAATAACCTTAACTTGTTCATCGAATAACGCTTGATCGTCTTTATCGAGTGTATATTGCAGCCATAGTCCTGCTGATTCCGATAAAGCTTCACGGCCTTTCGCTTCACCAGTACCTGCTTTTGTATCCTCTAAACGATATGTAGCAAGCGTCCCATTTTCATTCACCATATGTCTTAAAATAAAATGTTCCGTACGGTTTCCTTGCAAAGCTGACCAAAATACAATTCCACCTAAAGCGATTAAAAGAATAACGCCAATCACTATATATATACGTTTCCGCAAACTTTTCACCTCCCTAGTAAGGCTATCCTTAATTTTACCAGAACATACGTAAATGTAAAAAAGACAATCTAATAGATTGTCTCCCGTTCCTTTATCCCTCACAAGCCTCTTTAGAAGGTCTATATAGCGATTCTACGAGTCGATCATACTCACTACGCGTAATCTCTTTATTATACAGCTTCAATAATAAATCTCTATGCTCTTTTGAAAATGCCATCTTTTTAATGACTTCAGGATACATAAAACATCCTCTCCATTTCACATAAACTTCTTCACTCCAAAACAGAACTTATGTTCGCATAAAAGATTATAAAATATTCCTCACTAAAAAACAAACAAAATATTAACTTCTTTCTATTTAGAATATTCAAACATTATATTACCATATCCACTTTTTAAATACATATATATTTTTGGTAGTTTTTTTGAATAAATCTTCCAATTCAATCAGAAAATAATGGCAAAAAAGAAGAGGAGTTTACATATGGATACGGTAACATTAGCAAGAGCATTTTTCGGTTCTTCACTAGCATTCCACATTATCTTCGCAACACTTGGTGTCGGACTTTCATTAATGATTTTTATAAGTGAAATACTCTATCACTGGAAGAAAGATTCCGACTACGCCATTATGGCGAAAAGATGGACAAAGGCTTTTGCCATCCTTCTCGGTGTAGCAATTCCAACTGGAACAATCGTTGGTGTGCAAATCTCACTGCTTTGGCCTGGTTTTGCCAAAATTGTTGGGCAGGTTATTTCTGTTCCCTTTCAAATTGAGATTTTCGCCTTCTTTTTAGAGGCTTTGTTCATGTCCATTTATGTATATGCAGCTGACAAACTACCTCCATTCATGAGATTAATCTCGCTATTCTTCGTCATGATTGGTGCCACGGCATCCGCCGTGCTTATTACATCGGCAAATACATGGATGAATACACCCGCGGGCTTTTCAATGGGACCAGATGGATCAGTTTTTAACGTTGATCCGTGGAAAGCTTTCTTTAATCCGAGTTTTGGCACGAGCGCATTCCACGTTGTGATTACAGCCTACGCAACTGGAGCTGCCGTCATTGCCTCTATCGCCGGATTTAAATTATTAAAGAAGAATGTAAGTGAACGTGAAGTGGCATATCATAAAAAAGGACTACTGTTAGGACTCGTCGTAACATTTATTACAGGCGCTACGATGTGGCTTTCGGGACACGAATCGGCAATTGCTTTACATAAGCATTCCCCTGAAAAACTGGCATCTGCTGAAGCTTTATTTGAAACGACATCACATGCACCGTTATCAATTGGCGGCGTTGTAGATCCTAACACACTTGAACTAAACTATGCACTAGAAATCCCGAACATGCTTAGCCTACTAGTAGGACTAGACCCTAACACTGTCGTAAAAGGACTAAAGGAATTTCCACAAGAAACATGGCCACCATTTTACACGCATACACTGTTCAATTTAATGGTTGGCACTGCTGCTTTTACCTTTGCAGTTGCAGCAATTGCCCTCTTATATTGGTACTTTGTTTACCGAAAAAAAGGAACAGAGCTACCGAAATGGCTTCTTTGGGGAGCTGCCGCATGTGGACCAGTTATGATGCTCGGCATTGAATTTGGGTGGATTTTCAGCTGTAGCGGTCGTCAGCCATGGACCATTTACGGTATGCAACGTACAGTCGACGCTTCTACACGCGCTGATTTTGTCGGTCCTTTATTTATTCTATTCATCATTTTATATATTGGACTCGGTATTTTAACAGTTTTTGTACTACGGACATTCTTTAAGAAACATCCGCTTACAAATGATTTACATCACGAAGGAGGCGATTCTCGTGCATGAGGAAAGTATTGCAATCATCATCTTATGGGCTCTTATTTTCGTATACAGTATATTAGGGTCCATCGATTTTGGAGCAGGTTTTTGGGGCATGGTATACGCAAAACATCCAACGCTAGCTGCCAAGCTTGCCAACCGATACTTATCACCGACTTGGGAAGTAACAAATACATTTCTCGTCTTTGTCGTTGTCGCTTTTCTTGGCTTCTTTCCGAAAGCTGCTTTTACCCTAGCAACGGTAATGTTCGTACCCGTTATGTTAATTCTAGTACTCGTGGCAATTCGCAGTACATTTATGGTATTTGCTTATTCCCTGCCGAAGTACCAACACCTTCTTCGTATTATTTCAGGTATTACAGGACTCTTAATTCCAGCCCTATTAATTACCGTTTTACCTGTTACAGAAGGTGCCTATATTACAATGTCTGAAGGAAAAGAAGTACTCCTATATGGAAAACTTCTTTCTAGTCCTGTTATTTATTGTTATATGCTCTTCGGACTAACTTCGGAACTATTTCTTTCCTCTCTCTTTCTTGCTGATTTTGCGAGAGAACAAGGTTCAGAAGATGCATATAGAATTTATAGAAGAAACGCGATTATCCTTGGTCCTGCAACGCTCGTTACGGCGATTATTGCCCTCGTTGTAATGGATCCGGAAACACACTGGCTTATGCAAGGGCTAATAAAGCAATTCACATGGTTTACAGTTTCTATCGTTTTATTCATTATCGGATACTCTTCTCTTTGGTGGACAAACAAGAAGTATGACACACTAGGATACCCTCGCATCGCTGTTTTAGCAGTCGTCGCTCAATATGCATTTGCAAGTTATGCTTACGGCGTTGCGCATTTACCGTATATTATTTATCCTGATGTAACTGTATTTACAAGCTTTACAACGGTCGAAACATTCTATGCATTGCTTATTCTATATGCAATTGGGATTGCAATTTTATTACCAGGATTTATTTTCTTCTGGAATTTATTCTTGAAGGATCGAACTTTTTTGAAGGAAAAATAATATTGTAGGGCCTGTTCCAAAAGGTATTTTGGGGTGGGCTCCTTTTGTCATGTTTTGTCGATAAGTCGATATAATTTAAAAATCGCTGATATATTTTGAGTTGCGCCGATATATTTCAATAATCGCTGATATATTTTGAGTTGCGCCGATATATCTCCATAATCGCCCATATAAATTTCATTTACTATCTTACTGCCCCATTAATTTCTAGACTCCTCTCACAATAGTTATTTCACTAAGAGAGATACTTGTCCCATAACTTGAAAAACACATATTTATTGCACTCCGTTATACGTCTAGTTCTTCTTATTTTTTGCTGAATATACTACCAATACAAACCTTAAGACAAGCTACATTACTTTAAGGAAAAGTAGAAAGGTAGGTAAAATATGAGCATTGAAATATGGATTACTATTATTGTATTCTTCTTAACAATGATTGTTATCTTTTGGCGACCTCGTGGTTTAAATGAGGCGTGGCCGGCAGCAATTGGCGCTGGCATTATCCTGATTACTGGACTTGTATCAAAACCAGACGTCATGGACATTATTAGTAAAATTGGCGGTGCCTCCATAACAATATTAGCGACCATCGTTATGGCGGTTATATTAGAAAGCTTCGGATTCTTCCACTGGTCCGCAGCAAAACTTGCAAACCTAGCAAAAGGCTCCGGGCGCCGATTATACTGGTATATTCAATTATTATGTTTTCTTATGACTCTTTTATTTAATAACGACGGTAGTATTTTAATTACAACGCCAATTTTAATTCTTCTCCTAAAAAATCTTCAATTAAAACCGCATTAACAAATCCCTTATTTATTAAGCGGTGCTTTAATCGCTACTGCATCTAGTGCACCAATTGGTGTAAGTAATATCGTAAACTTAATCGCATTAAATATCGTGAATATGACTCTTTATATGCATACTGCTATGATGTTTGTACCTGCAACATTAGGACTATTGTTTATGTCATGGCTTATGTATACGGTTTTGAAGAAAAAACTTCCGAAAAAATTGCCTGTTTCTTCATATGATATTGAAGAAATATTCTTCACGAAAAACTTTCATCCGTTAAAAGGAAAAAATTCGGTTGATACGAAACAAAAACGGACAAGGTTCATGCTAAAAGTATTAGGCTTCGTCTTCCTTATGCGCTGTCTTCTATTCGTTGCATCCTTCTTATCCATCCCAATCGAGATTGTTGCCGTACTCGGTTCACTCGTTCTTCTTATTTGGAGATGGTACTACTTACGAACGAACCCTGTCGACATTTTGAAAAAGACACCTTGGCACATTTTGATTTTTGCTTTCTCTATGTATGTCATTATTTACGGGCTCCACAACGCAGGATTAACAGCAGCGCTTGTCCAATGGCTTGAACCAGTTGTAAGTCAACATCTGCTTTATGCTAGCTTTGCAATGGGTGGACTCGTTTCTCTCCTCTCCAATGTCTTCAATAATCACCCTGCACTTATGATTGGGACCATTACGTTAACAGAAATGGGATTAGATCCAGTCACATTAAAAACTATCTATCTCGCAAATATCATTGGTAGTGACATCGGTTCACTATTATTACCAATCGGTACGCTAGCTTCTCTCATTTGGATGTATATCCTGAAACAAAACAAAATTAAAGTAAAATGGAAAGACTATTTAAGTGTATCCCTTATCGTTATTCCACTCACAACAGTCGTTACATTATTCCTCTTATTCTACTGGGTACATCTCTTCTTCGCCTTATAAAGTGAAACTTTAATCAGCCCTAACTAATCGGGCTTTTACGGGCAGTTGCCCCCCCACCTAACTTCTTTGCTTCCGCTGAATTTTGAGGCGGGGGTCTTACTGCCCACAAATAGCGGGCTTCTTCTATATTTAAGTTAGGTACTACAGTGTGATCAATCAAGTAAAGAGGTGTAACGTGTTATTGGTATAAATGACTACCTGTTTCTTTAAATTCTTTCGCTTTCTCTTTCATTCCTTTTTCAATTGCTTCTGTCGTTTCTAAATCATTTTCTTTTGCATATTCCCGAATATCATGTGAAATTCTCATACTACAAAACTTCGGTCCACACATGGAACAGAAATGAGCCGTTTTCGCACCTTCTGCTGGCAACGTTTCATCGTGATACTCCATCGCGCGTTCAGGATCTAAAGATAAATTAAATTGATCGCGCCAACGGAATTCAAAACGAGCTTTTGAAAGTGCATCATCACGCTGATGAGCCGTTTTGTGCCCTTTCGCCAGATCAGCTGCATGCGCAGCGATTTTGTACGTAATAACACCTTCGCGTACATCATCTTTATTCGGTAAACCTAAATGTTCTTTCGGCGTTACATAACAAAGCATCGCTGTTCCAAACCAGCCAATCATCGCAGCTCCAATTGCGGATGTAATATGGTCATAACCTGGTGCAATATCTGTCGTTAACGGTCCAAGTGTATAGAATGGTGCGCCCTGGCAAATATCAAGCTCTTTCTCCATATTTTCTTTAATTAAATGCATCGGTACATGCCCAGGCCCTTCAATCATAACTTGCACATCATGTTTCCAAGCAATCTTCGTTAATTCACCAAGTGTTTCAAGCTCAGAGAACTGCGCTTCGTCATTTGCATCTGCAATCGAACCTGGACGTAATCCATCTCCAAGAGAGAACGAAACATCATACTGCTTCATAATTTCACAAATCTCTTCAAAATGAGTGTATAGGAAGTTTTCTTTATGATGGTATAAACACCACTGCGCCATAATTGAACCACCGCGCGAAACGATACCTGTCGTACGCTTTGCAGTAATCGGAATGTAACGAAGTAATACGCCAGCGTGAATCGTAAAGTAATCTACGCCTTGCTCCGCTTGCTCAATTAACGTATCACGATACACTTCCCACGTTAAATCTTCTGCAATTCCGTTTACTTTTTCAAGCGCTTGATAGATCGGTACAGTTCCAACTGGTACAGGCGCATTACGAATAATCCACTCACGCGTCGTATGAATGTTTTTACCTGTAGATAAATCCATAATCGTATCTGCACCCCAGCGAGTAGCCCACGTCATCTTCTCTACTTCTTCTGCAATAGAAGAAGATACAGCAGAGTTTCCGATATTTGCATTCACCTTCACGTGGAAATTACGTCCAATAATCATCGGCTCTGCTTCAGGATGGTTAATATTCGCTGGTAAAATAGCGCGACCTTCCGCAATTTCCTTACGAACAAACTCAGGTTCTACCCCTTCACGAATCGCAACATATTCCATCTCAGACGTAATGATGCCATTACGTGCATAATGCATTTGCGTAACATTTGCACCTTGCTTCGCTCTAAGTGGTTTACGATCCATTTGCGGGAAAACAGGTGTATGTTTCGAAGCCACCTTCACACCGTCATCCTCTGGTTTCACTTCGCGCCCTTCGTATGCTTCTACATCATTACGCTCCAGTATCCAAGAATGGCGTGGCGTTGGAATCCCCTTTTCCAGCTCCACTTTATACGCGGGATCCGTATAAGGACCGCTCGTATCATATACGCGAATTGGCGGATTCGGAACGCCGTTTGTATCGCTTTGTTCAATCTCACGCATCGGCACTTTCATACCTTCTCGTGGTCCATCCACATACACTTTCTTACTTCCTGGTAAACTCGATTTCAATTCAATTTGCTCAGCTGAAACAGACTGTTTCATAACCTTTGTTGCCCCCCTGTACGTGACAAGGACGAGATATGGCCAGCGTATGCCAAAATAAAAAGAGCCAGGTCCATAAAAAAATAAGGACCTGGCTCATAAAGACATCATTATGTAAAGCCGTTAACTTCCCTACGCTGGTACGAGCCAGATCAGGTCCAAAGGGTTAAGAAGTTCACGCGCTTCTCTCTCAGCCTACGCATACGTTAGGCACCCCTAGTTTATCACTGATTTAATTTTCAATACTTTCTCATCATACACGATAATCTGAAAAATGCAAAGTTTATTTCTTTTGTTGTTTATGGAATCATCCACGTTAAATAATATGCCTGTACATACGTCATAATACCAACAATAATTACGAAGAATAAACTATGCTTCACTGTAAACCGGAATAAATCTGATTCTTTTCCAGCAAGTCCAACTGCTGCACAAGCAATGGCAATCGATTGCGGAGAAATCATTTTTCCGGTTACACCGCCCGTTGTATTCGCTGCAACGAGAAGTACTTCAGATACACCGACTTGCTGCGCTGTAATTGCTTGTAAATTTGAAAATAATGCATTCGCTGAAGTATCAGACCCTGTTAAGAATACACCAATCCATCCTAAGAATGGTGAGAAGAACGGGAATAGTCCGCCAGTTCCTGCTAGTGCTAACGCTAGTGTAGAAGATAGCCCAGAATAGTTTGCGATAAATGCAAATCCTAATACGAATCCAATAGATAGAATTGGCATTTTAAGTTCACTTAAAGTTTCTTTAAATGTTACCACTGCATCTTTTACACTCATTTTCAAAATAAACATGGAAATGAGACAAGCAATTAAAATTGCTGTTCCCGTTGCTGATAATACATCAAACTTCAAAATTGCCTCGTAAGGCGTCGCTTTATTTACAATAGGCTCTGCTTTCATTACTAAATTGTGCAAGCCTGGAATTTCAAACTTAAATACAAGACTTTCTAACGCGCCTCCTGGAGCAAATAATGCTTTAAAGAAACTTTGACTCCAAATGACTACCATAACCGTTAATACGATAAATGGAGACCATGCCTTTACTACTTTTCCTAACGTTAATTTCGGCATCGATGCCGCTGTTGTTGCAGCTACTTCTCTATTTGCTTGCCCTGATTGATAAATTTCTTTTGGTTGCCATACTTTTAAGAACAGCGCTAAACTAACTAAACTTACAAGTGCCGACGTAATATCCGGAAGTTCTGGTCCTAAGAATGTCGCTGTTATGAACTGCGTAATTGCAAATGAGCTACCTGCTACAAGTAAAGCAGGCCACGTTTGTCTTACTCCTTTCAACCCGTCCATTAAAAATACGATAAAGAATGGAACAAATAATGATAAGAACGGTAATTGATGTCCAGCCATTTGTCCAATTTTATGTGGATCAATACCTGTTACTTGTCCAGCAACTGTAATCGGAATACCCATTGCTCCGAACGCTACTGGTGCTGTGTTTGCAATTAAACAAAGACCTGCCGCATATAAAGGATTTAGCCCAAGGCCTGCAAGAAGCGCTGCCGTAATCGCTACTGGTGCACCGAATCCCGCTGCCCCTTCTAAAAATGCTCCGAATGAAAAACCGATTAAAATAACGAGTAAACGATGGTCATTCGTAATGGATAATACAGATGCACGAATCACATCGAATTGACCTGTTTTCACAGATATTTTATATAAAAATACCGACATAATGATAATCCAAGCAATTGGCCATAGTCCGTATAAAAAACCATATCCAGTCGCTGCCATTGCCATCGTGAACGGCATCTTATAAGCGAATAATGCCACTAAAATTGTAAGTACAACTGTAATAACTCCTGCCACATACCCCTTCATGCGGAAAACTGCTAAAGCTAAGAAAAAAAAGATAATCGGAATAAGTGCGACCGCCGCCGAAATCCAAATGTTTCCGAACGGATCATAAACTTGTGTCCATGTGTTCATTGTTCTCTCCCCCTAAAGAATCCCCTTTTAAGTAGAATAACCTCATCAATAGACTATCAGGTCATCATACCTTTAAGTCTAAAAATAAAAAAACGTTTAAGAAAACGTTTTCAATAACTTTCATTTATACTGTACCATAACAATTTCCATTTAAAAAGATTTTTTTGAAAATTTTATTATTTAACAAAAAAATCTTACAAAACCGTCATGTTCTTGTCATGTTCATCGATAGAAAGCTTGCCAAAACTATTGCATAATAATAGTATAACAACGGACATTATTTATGAGGTGATATATATGAATGGAAACAAAATATTAGCAGCTTTATCATACTTTAGTGTATTATTTGCCCCTATCTTATTCCCTATTATTGTGTGGATTGTGGGCGATGCTGAAACGAAACCACATGCAAAACGTGCTCTATGGACACACATTATCCCAAGTATCGCTACATTCATTGGCGTAACTATTTTAGGAATTATGGGTCTTGGATCTGATCAACCGGATGTAACACTTGGAATCGGTACAATGATTGTCTTATGTATTTGCGGAATCATTAGCTTATACTACTTCATTTGGAACATCGTGAAAGGTATTAAAGTACTGAAAGCTTAATTTTAAACAAACGTTTGATTAATAAGAAAAAACCGTCCCAAAATACTTTTTGGGACGGTTTTTTTATCTTCTGCGTTTCTTCTTTTTTCTCATCATTTTCTTACGGCGCGTATTCACTTTATCCGCTATAATGTGAAGCGTGCTTGCCACAACAATTCCCATTACGAACGTTACAATTTCAACCTCATGTTCCTTCGCCATTTCTATTAAATTCCCGTCAAGCGCGATTACATTTAATAGGAATAAAAACGGAGAAAACACAATTAACATGTATGCAATACGAATCACATCACCAAGTATAATTGTGTGTGTAAAGAAGGAGCGATGCGGCATCACCTTCTTATACGGATACCAAAATATACGCAGGAATCCCCATTTATTATACGCATTACTATACGTATCTAAATCCGGTGTTAAAAATGTAGTACCTACTAAAAAGCCAATTGCAAAAGTTAATAAAAAATCAAAATTTGTTAGTCCATACGAAAAGAGCAGAAACAAAACAACCGGAAGGGATATTAAGTTTATTTTCGTATGCGTTCTTCCTGATGGCATAATACACTTCCTCGCTTACGTTCGCCCTGTCACCATGTGACAGTTCTCACCTATTGATCTAATTTCTGATCGATAAAGGATGTGTCTATATCCGAACCAAACCATTCTGCCAACTTCACTCGCGCCTTATCTTTTACATCATCATCGACGTATAGCGACGCTTGTAATAATGCAGCCATTAACGCCCCTAAATCATCCGTATAACCAATTCCAGCAACGAAATCTGGAATCGCATCAATCGGTGCAATAAAATAAGCAAGTGCTCCAATTACAATAATTTTCACTCGTTTTGGAACATCTGGTTTCTGCAAAACGTAAAACAACAATAAACTTGCATAAATAACTGACTGCCCTGCCTGCTTTGCGACATGTTTTACTTTCTTCCAAAATGCTTCAACTGAAAATTTTTGCTCCATGTAAAGGCCTCCCTATTTTTTAAAAGAAATAAGCTACAATATGTTTTCAGTAAAAGTTCATCAAAATTACACATAATCTATCAATGAACTTTCATTGTAACAAACAAACTCAAAAAGAACAAGTGTTCGTTAATTTTTACATATTTCCCTTCATATAATAGGTTTCTAGATAACCACTTACCCATTGTCATTTCTTATTTCTCAACAAGAGATTTTTCACTTTCACTTAACATTCTGCTCTACCTTTGTTATATTTTCTAGTTGACGGACATATAAACGAATGTTAAAGTTTTCTCTGGTAGTGACAAATCTTATACAAAAAATGTAAAATGTTATAGTGTTTCTCAGAAATGAATTTTGTTGTATAATACAGAAATGACGTTATGCTTATGAGTAACACAAGAAACTAAAAGGGTATGCATAGTTATAGTCGTATATGGGTGAATATAGAACCTCTAATTATGGCCAAGAAAACTATGTATTTTTTATTTTAGCATTTTTCGCTCCAAAATCGACCAAGCCTGATAGAGAAAGGGTGGAAATGAATGAAAGAAACCTTGAAATCACAATTTCAAAATGTGCGTTTCACTGTATTCGTAGCTTTAGCCTTATGGTTGAAGACATATCTTATTACACGCACAAGCTTTGATTTAAAACTTGAATCTTTCATGCAAGAATTCATTTTATTCCTTAGCCCATTAGCAGCATCATTACTGCTTGTTGGTCTTGCATTATTTGCAAAAGGGAAAAAACGTAACTATATAGCACTTGGAATTAATTTTATTTTAACAATCGTTCTTGTTGGTAACGTAATGTTCTACGGATTCTACAATGACTTCGTTACTTTACCAGTACTAGGACAAACATCCAACTTCGGAAGTTTAGGTTCTAGTGTAAAAGAATTGTTTAACTACAAAATTATCCTTGCATTTGCTGATATTATCGTATTCTTCATTTTATTGAAGAAGATGAAGAATTTTGCACCGACAGAACGTGTAGCACGCCCAATGCGTTCCCTATACTTCGTGTCAACAATTGCTATTTTCTTCGCAAACTTAGGACTGGCAGAAGCTGAGCGTCCAGAACTATTAACACGTTCATTCGACCGCGTTATGCTTGTTAAAAACTTAGGTTTATATGTACATCAAGTGTATGATCTTGGCTTACAAGCAAAATCAAGTTCACAAAAAGCATTTGCTGACGGTAGTAAGTTACAGGAAACAGAGAACTACGTAAAAACAACGCAAAGCAAACCAGATCCAAATATGTTTGGTACTGCAAAAGGGAAGAACGTAATTGTTGTCTCTCTTGAGTCATTACAAACATTCTTAATTGGTGCAACAGTTAACGGACAAGAAGTTACACCATTCTTAAACCAATTTACGAAAGAAAGTTATTACTTTGATAACTTCTTCCATCAAACTGGGCAAGGAAAAACATCTGATGCTGAATTCTTAGTAGATACTTCAATGTATCCACTAGACCGTGGTGCTGTATTCTTCACACACGGTAACAACGAATATACAGCAACTCCAGAAATTTTACGCCAGCAAGGATACTACACTGCAGTATTCCACGCAAACAACGCAACATTCTGGAACCGTAACATTATGTATCCGGCACTTGGTTATGATCGTTACTACAACGAGCTTGACTACAAGATTACGCCAGAAACGAAATTAAACTGGGGATTAAAAGATATCGAATACTTTGATCAGTCAGTCGATATGTTAAAACAAGTGAAGCAACCGTTCTATACTCGCTTCCTTACTTTAACAAACCATTACCCGTTCACTTATGATGACAATACAAAATTAATTGATGAATACAATTCTGGTGATGGTGTATTTGACCGTTACATGGTAACAGCTCGCTACTTAGACGAAGCAATGAAACACTTTATTGAGCGTCTAAAAGCAGAAGGTATTTACGATAACTCAGTTATCGTATTCTACGGTGACCACTACGGTATTTCTGAAAACCATAACCGTGCAATGGCACAGTTCTTAGGAAAAGAAGAAATTACTGCATTTGACCATATGAACTTACAAAAAACACCGATGTTTATTCACGTTCCAGGTCAAAAAGAAGGTAAAACAATTTCAAAACCAACTGGTGAAATTGACATTAAACCAACTATTCTAAACTTACTTGGTGTAGACTCTACGAATGACGTTCGATTCGGTCATGACGTATTCTCACCTGATAATAAAGGCTTCGTTGTTCTTCGTGATGGTAGCTTCGTTACAGATAAGTACATGTACACGAACAGTACATTCTACGACCGCGCTACTGGCGAAGTTGTACAACTGCCAAAAGAGGAATCTCAACCACTTATTGATCGTGCCCAAAATGAATTGAACATGTCTGACAAAATCATTGAGGGTGACTTACTTCGCTTCTCTGAAAGCAACAAGATCAAAACTGGTGAAGTAAAGACAGCTATTAAAGAAGAAAAGAAGAGCGCTGAGTAATCTCAGCCTCTTTTTTTATATTTCTCCATACAATTACTTATATTCATTAACTTTAACATTACATAACCTTTACCAAATATTCATATAAAATTAATGAAGTATCTCTATAATAAAATATGTAAACGAGGTTCTATATATTTCTTATCTCTCATCTGTAATAAGATCCCTTAAAGAAATATGTGAATCGTTTATTTCTACTTTCTTATAATTGTCTTTCAATATGTTTTGTTTCCATACACAAAACATTCAATAAGACGATGTCCCTATGAAAGATAGCTACCCTCCTTGTGCAGCATTCCATAAGAATGTTGCTTTTTTTTATTTAAAAGCAGGATTCTTATTTCTTATTTTCGAATTTGTATATACGAAATGCTGTAAATCACTACCACTTCTCTACCATTTACAAATACATATACGTCATATGTAAAGAATTACTCACATAAAAATTAGTATTGTGACTTCTTTACTTACGAAAGGATGGGATCGAAATTGGCATATGAAAGATTTGTACTTTGGAATGATGCAGTTATTGATACAACGAAACAAAAAACGTACATAGACCTTGAGGAAAGAGGCTTGCAGTTTGGGGATGGTGTCTACGAGGTTATTCGTCTATATAAAGGGAACTTTCACTTATTAGATCCGCATATCACAAGATTATATCGCTCCATGGAAGAAATAGAATTAACACTCCCTTTCTCAAAAGCGGAACTGATTACCCTACTTTATAAACTAATCGAAAATAATAATTTCCACGAAGATGGAACGATTTATTTGCAAGTATCTCGTGGTGTACAAGCTCGTACCCATACGTTCTCATATGACGTCCCTCCAACAATCTATGCCTATATTACAAAGAAAGAAAGACCAGCGTTATGGATTGAATATGGTGTACGTGCCATATCAGAACCGGATACGCGTTGGCTACGCTGTGATATTAAATCATTAAATTTATTACCAAATATATTAGCTAATACGAAAGCGGAACGAAAAGGTTGTAAAGAGGCCCTTTTCGTACGAAATGGTACTGTAACTGAGGGAAGCCACTCTAACTTCTTTCTCATTAAAAACGGAACTCTTTACACACATCCAGCTAATCACCTTATTTTAAACGGCATTATTCGTCAATATGTCCTTTCTTTAGCGAAAACCCTTCGTATTCCAGTACAAGAAGAGCTTTTCAGCGTTCGTGATGTTTATCAAGCGGATGAATGCTTTTTTACAGGAACGACGATTGAAATTTTGCCGATGACTCATCTTGATGGAACCGCAATCCAAGATGGTCAAGTTGGCCCTATCACTAAAATGCTGCAACGATCATTTTCTCAGAGTTTGTTACAATCCAATATGTCATCTTCTTAAACACGAATAATTTCTATCCTTTCTACATTCAATATATGTATTTAAATGGAAATCAAGGTATAGATTTATGCCTTGATTTTTTCTTGTAATCTTTTTGTCATATTCAGATTCCCGCATAAGTCTTGACAGTAATCGACATGCTCTTTAGAATTTTTAACAGTTGGTAAATATTTCTTCACTACATTACAGACAGAAAGGAATCGACAAATTATGAAAAAATACCTTGCCGGTCTTGCGGCAGTGTCTGTAGCAGGAGGAGCAGCACCTACACTTGATAGTGTTCAAGCTGCCCCTGAACAAAATACACAAAAAGCTGCTACAACTGTCCAAGCTTCTGCATCAAACAGCTCATCTTATACGGTAAACGCTAGCGTATTACATGTTCGTGCAGGATCAAGTACTTCTCACGACATCATCTCGCGCGTTTATAACGGTCAATCATTAAACGTGATTGGCGAAGAAAATGGTTGGTTCAAAATTAACATGAATGGACAAACAGGCTTTGTTAGTGGCGAATTTGTATCAAAAAATGGTGCAAGCAATTCCAATGTAAGTACAACAGGCGGAAACAATAAAGTTACTGCTGATGTATTACGTGTACGTACTGCTCCTAACACTTCTAGTTCTGTTTCAGGACGTGTATATGCAGGACAAACATTAAACGTAATTGGCCAAGAAAATGGTTGGGTGAAAATCAACCATAATGGACAAGTTGGCTATGTAAGTGGCGAATTCGTATCTGGTGTTTCTGCTAATGCAGGTTCTTCAAACAACAATACGAATAATAATAACCAAGAATCTGTAAAACCAACAAGCGGAAACTATACAGTAAATGTATCTTCCCTTCGTGTTCGTACAGGTCCTAGCACTTCTCACACAACTGTAGGTTCTGTTACAAAAGGACAAGTCGTACAAGTTGTTGGCGAAGTTCAAGATTGGTTCAAAATCAATTATGCAGGACAAACAGCTTACGTAAGTAAAGACTACGTAACAAAAGGTGGTTCTAGCGATAACGTTACACAAGGAAACAACCAAGATAACAAACAAGAACAAAATAATAATGTAACTGTTCAAACTGGCGGTACTTACGTTGTTAACGCAACATCTCTACGCGTACGTACAGGCCCTGCTACTTACCATAGCGTAATTGGTGGCGTATTAAATGGTACGACATTAAACGTAATTGGCTCTGAAGGTAGCTGGTTTAAAGTTAACTATCAAGGAAAAACAGGCTACGTTAGTAGCGAATTCATGAAATTCGTTAAAGGTGGCACTACTACTCCTGAGCAACCAAAACAACCTGAACAACCTAATCAAGGTGCAATTGGTGACTACTACATTAATGCTTCTGCCTTAAATGTACGTAGTGGTGAAGGTACAAATTATAGAATCATAGGCGCACTTCCACAAGGACAGAAGGTTCAAGTAATCTCTGAAAACTCTGGATGGAGCAAAATTAACTACAACGGTCAAACTGGTTATATCGGAACACGTTACCTTTCTAAAACACCAGTTGGCGGCGCAGTAGATAATAAGCCTAACAACAATCAAAATAACAATCAAAACAATAACAACAATACAGGTAATAATAGCGGCAACAGTTCTTCTATACTTGCATATGCAAAAGGAATGCAAGGCGTACCATACGTTTGGGGCGGAACTTCTGCTAACGGTGTGGACTGCAGTGGCTACATCTACCACGTATTTAAGAAATTTGGTCATAACATTAGCCGTCAAAGTGTTGCGGGATATTGGGGTAGCCTACCACAAACTTCAAATCCACAACCAGGCGACTTAATTTATTTCCAAAACACTTATAAATCGGGTCCTTCTCACATGGGTATTTACCTTGGGGGCGGATCATTTATCCAAGCTGGAGACAAAGGTGTAGCAATCGCTTCATTAAGCAATTCTTATTGGAGTAAGCACTTCTTAGGTTATACGAAAGCACCTTAAGTTATATTTTTAGAGCCTTCTAGATTACTAGAAGGCTCTTTTTAATGTGTATAACCTATTTCCCTAAAAAAATAATGTATCTATTTTCCTATTTCATACACTATATTCTACAATAATGATCCATAACGTTATCATAATGTATATTTTCACATAAAAAACATAACCTATTTCATGTCTAATCATTTTATATGTGTTTTTTTGAAGAATTTTCTTTTTATTTAAACTTTTCGTTAGACGTTTGACCTCTGATGTCCATTATGATAAGTTACTTAAGATGTTATATTTGCAGAAGTATAGACAACTGTTTTATACATTTTTTTACTATGAGGAAGGAGCATACACTGCATGAATCTTTTATGGGGAATTGGCGGCGTGATTGGAGTATTAGCAATCGCTTTCTTACTATCTTCCAACCGCAAAGCTATTAATTGGCGCACGATTTTAATCGCGCTAGCATTACAAATGTCATTTTCATTTATCGTATTACGATGGGATGCCGGAAAAGCAGGTTTAAAACACGCTGCAGATGGCGTTCAAGGATTAATTAATTTTTCTTACGAGGGAATTAAGTTCGTTGCTGGGGATTTAGTCAACGCAAAAGGACCTTGGGGATTTGTATTCGTTATTCAAGCACTACTTCCAATCGTATTTATTAGTTCATTAGTAGCAATCTTATATCATTTCGGTATTATGCAGAAATTTGTTAGTATCGTTGGTGGCGCATTAAGTAAACTTCTTGGAACTTCTAAAGCAGAAAGTTTAAACTCAGTAACAACTGTATTTTTAGGACAAACTGAAGCTCCAATCTTAATCAAACCTTACTTAGCACGTTTAACAAATAGTGAATTCTTCGCTATTATGGTAAGCGGTATGACAGCTGTTGCTGGATCAGTTCTTGTCGGCTATGCAGCAATGGGTATTCCGTTAGAACACTTATTAGCAGCAGCAATTATGGCAGCTCCATCAAGTCTATTAATTGCAAAACTAATTATGCCAGAAACAGAAAAAGTAGATAATAACGTTGAACTTTCTACAGAGCGTGAAGATGCAAACGTTATTGATGCAGCAGCACGTGGTGCATCAGAAGGTATGCAACTTGTTATTAACGTAGCAGCAATGTTAATGGCTTTCATCGCATTAATCGCTTTATTAAATGGCCTATTAGGATGGATTGGCTCTTGGTTCGATATTAAACTTAGCCTTGATTTAATCTTCGGTTACTTACTATCACCATTTGCAATTTTAATCGGGGTTTCTCCTGGTGAAGCCGTACAAGCAGCAAGCTTTATCGGTCAAAAACTTGCAATCAACGAATTTGTTGCATACGCAAACTTAGGACCACATATGGCAGAGTTCTCTGCAAAAACAAATCTAATTTTAACATTCGCAATCTGTGGATTCGCAAACTTCTCTTCTATCGCAATTCAATTAGGTGTAACAGGAACATTAGCTCCTACTCGCCGTAAACAAATTGCACAATTAGGGATTAAAGCAGTTATCGCTGGTACACTAGCTAACTTCTTAAACGCAGCAGTTGCAGGTATGATGTTCCTATAAAATAAAGCAAGTCCCCTCTTTCTAAAGAGGGGACTTTTTATTTTCTTAGTATATATTAAATACTTTATGCCGAAATATAAAAACATTATGATACAATAATTATCAAGTCTGTTTATTTTTTCTTACAAAAGAGGGATACTACTTATTGTTGCTCTCTCAAAAAGAATATAGTCATCCGGTCTATTTCTTAATAATTGCGCATACTACAAGTATCCTTGTATGAATTATCTTTAAGGAGGAAAGTTTTGTGAAAGATAACTTCTATAAAGTCCTCTCTATGTGGATTTTACAAATTT
Source organism: Bacillus cereus group sp. Bc031 (assembly GCF_027716265.1). Lineage (NCBI taxonomy): Bacteria > Bacillati > Bacillota > Bacilli > Caryophanales > Bacillaceae > Bacillus > Bacillus cereus group sp. Bc031. Next base: position 27,153 of record NZ_JAQFUL010000025.1, on the reverse strand, counting down.
TATTTTATTTTACAACTGTACATGTAACGCAATATGAGCATGCTCTCATTTTTACAATTATATATGTAATTGTTAATGTACTATTTCTATTTTTGCCTGATAAAACTGCATTTGTTTTCTTCATATTAGGAACCATTATTTCGGTATTCTACCTGTTCTACCAAGCATGGCTTTACTTATGGAGTACATCAGAACAATGGGAATACATTATTACTCACTTCCTAATGGCAGCAAATTTCTTCATTGTATATATCTCCACTCATCTATTAAAGAAGGTTATTCATGAAAATAAAGAATTAACCGAACGTGTGAGAACGTTAGAACAATACATCGGAGAATCGAAATTATTAACAAGACAAGAATTTGAGAGACGACAAGCATTATTAATCAATGCAATGAATCGTCGTAATGAAACAGGCGTTATGATTTATTTTGATTTCACTTCCTTTAGTAAATATACGAAGGAAAGTGTTATGGACCGTGTAGCTTCCTTATTAATTGAAACGGTAAGAGCTGACTTCGACCTTGTTGCTGAGTATGATAACAACACATTAGTCACTTTATTACAAAATACAAATGAAGCGGGTGCTGATATTGTAATGAACCGTCTACAGCCTAAAATGGAAAAATGGCTTGCAGATGAGGCTATTCAAGACATCAAGATTAAACGAGAACAAATCGCTACAAAAGGACCGAAGTTATTATGATGACACTCGTTATACTTCTTTTATTCCTTCTATTTTGCGTACTCGTTTTTTGGATCAGCATCACATTTTCAATTAAGTATGTACTTATTTTTACAGCCTTTCTATTCTCTGGCTTACTCGTTTACTATTCTTTCTTAACACTCGCAGGTTTAGTTCACCGAAGTAGGAAACAAAAAGATCGTACGCTAGAACATTACCCAAGCGTCGATATTTTAATACCAGCTCACAATGAAGGCGTCGTTATTAAGGATACTTTAGAGGCGATGGCAAAGATTGAATATCCAGGCAAACTAACTGTTTATTTATTAAACGATAACTCGCAAGATGAGACACCTGAAATTGGTGACGATTTTGACAAAGCTTATGCTCATATTCGTCACATTCGTGTTCCACCTGGTGAACCAAAAGGAAAATCACGTGTATTAAACTATGGCCTTAGTATTTCAGATGGTGAATACTTCTGTGTTTATGATGCAGATAACCAGCCTGAACCACATGCATTGCGAATGCTTGTAGAACACGCTGAAACAACCGAGGATGCTGTTGGAGCTGTTGGGCATGTTCGTACTGTAAATGAAAAAAGAAACTGGCTAACACGAATGATTTCGTTAGAATTTCAAATCTTCCAGCTCCTTATGCAATCCGGACGCTGGTTACTATTCCAAACAGGTTCACTAACAGGAACAAACATGCTTCTTCGTCGCGCTGCATTAGAAGAGCTTGGCGGCTATGACCCTTATGCAATTGCTGAAGATGCTGAATTAACATTACGAATTACACAAAAAGGTTATCTCCTGCCAATCGTTCCAGAGTCAATTACATGGGAACAAGAACCTGAGCATTTAAAAATCCTTATTAAGCAGCGTACACGTTGGCTTCAAGGGAACTTGTACATTTTAGAAAAAATGTTTTCTTCATTAAGTTTCTTTAAAGGAAAACTGCTCGTCCATTCTTTACAACAAGTTTTAGTGTATGTTGTATTTTGGTTATTCTTAATCATTTCGAACGTTTGGTTTGTAATTGGGTTACTCGGGATATTCCAAATTCAATATAGCATTCCACTACTATTTATGTGGTATGTCGCATATATTACATATGTTTCTCAATTATTTAGTGCCCAGAGTGTGGAACGAACCTTTACACCAACTAATATTTTTATTAGTATGATCATGTACTTTACGTACGCACAGCTCTTTACGTACTTATTCATTCGTAGCTTAATTTTATACTTACGTGCAAAGAGCAAGAAACAAGTCATTGGCTGGGATAAAACTGTTCGATTCAAAAAAGATAAATAATAAAAATAAGCACAGAGCGCCGTATGCTCTGTGCTTATTTATTGCCGTATAAAATATATATCAGACAATACCCCTTAGCTGAAAGTAATTTCACGTCCATCCCCCAACGAACGATCGACCTTCATTTATATACGAAAAAGTGATTGCTATTTTTGTAGAACCAATTGCTTCTCTTGTTGCTCTTTACGCGTTTCAGTCTTAGGTTCCGTGCTTTCTTGGACACTACGATGTGCCACACGTTTCAAACAAATATGCTTCCACTTTCTTTCGTAACGTTTCATTATTCTAGATGTCCCCCTTGAATACGCTTTAAAACTATTTGAAATCGCTTACAGGAAATAATATAGCACATATATATAAACGTGACAACACATTTCCGACAATTTTTTGTCAAAAATACGAATAAAATCCGCCATATATCGAACATTGTCGAAATGTATCGATTTTTCTCCATATAAAAGGCATACTACTAATATATTGACACTCCCACGGCTAAAGCCGCAAGCTGACTAACGTCAGTGGGATTCTTGCTACCAAAGGCGACGTCTATTTCTAGTATCGCTGACGTGCAAGATTGCGGTGTGCCATCACCACTCCGTATCCAGTGCATCTAGCAAATACGGCACTCGTTCTATTACCAAACGAGTCAGATTTTGAGTTCTCAAATGTGTTTTAGCGTCTTGTACTTGACGAATCAATACATTTTACGGAGCAGAAGAATTTGTTACTCCAACCTCATATGTATTCTGTTTTCAGAGAACAAGATTGTTTTAGAGACTTTTACTTGTCTGTTATGAAAATTATACCATTTCAAATACTTGATATACAGAACATACTTTCGGTTTTTTATCTGTACATCGCATTTGACCTCACTATCATCCCACCCCTAAAGGGGGTACTATCGCACCGTAGTGGGCTTTCCTATTCGGAAAATCTGTAAAGTATTTTATTTCCCTTACTTGCAGTTCAAGTTCCTTCTATATAAAAAAGAGCTGATACATAATCAGCTCTTTTTCCTTCTATTATTTATGACGCTTCATACGTCCTTCTTTTTGTAACTCTTTAAATAAGGCTGCCATCATAAAGAAAATAACGAAGACGAATGGGAATGCTGCAATGATAGCTGCCGTTTGTAAGGCCTCTAAGCCACCTACATATAATAAAATAGAAGCTAAGGCTGCTAAAACGATACCCCAGATCATTTTAATGCGGTTTGGCGGATTTAAACTACCATGTGTCGTTAACATTCCTAAAACGAATGTCGCTGAATCTGCAGATGTAATAAAGAATGTAGAAATAAGAAGAATAGCTAGAACAGATAAAGCCGATCCAAAGCTTCCCATCTGGTCAAACATAGCGAATAACCCTACTTCTGTTCCCATCTCTTTCACTTTTTCAAAAATATGTGCATCACCGAACAGCTCCATATGAATACCAGTTCCGCCGAAAACAGAGAACCAAAGGGCACCAATTACGGTCGGTACGAGTAACACACCGATAACAAACTCACGAATGGTACGTCCTCGTGAAACACGAGCAATAAATGTACCTACGAATGGTGACCATGCAATCCACCATGCCCAATAGAAAATTGTCCACGATTGAATCCATTGGTTTCCACCTTCATCTAATGGACTCAATCGGAAACTCATGCTTGGTAATTCCTGAATGTAAGCACCAATTGTTGAGGTGAAGTAATTCATAATAAAGTTTGTTGGACCTGCAAATAATACAATAATCATAAGTGCAAATGCCAAAATAATATTCGTATTACTTAAATATTTAATTCCTTTATCAAGACCTGTTTGCGCAGATAACATAAATAACACTGTTACGATTGCAATAATAACTAACTGAGTCGTTAATGAATTCGGGATGGATGTTAAATAACTAACACCACCGGCAATTTGTTTTGCACCAAGACCTAATGATGTTGCCACGCCAAACACAGTCGCGAAAACAGCTAACACATCAAATAAATGAGCAATACGTCCATGGTCCCCGCCTTTAAATAACGGTCCTACTGTCGCACTAATTGTACTTGCTTTTCCTTTTCTAAAAGTAAAGTAAGCAATACAAAGCGCTACAAATGCATATAGTCCCCAAGGATGTAATCCCCAATGGAAAAATGAAAAACGCAGTGCAAGACGTGCACTTTCCTCAGTTGCACTCTCTCCAAACGGAGGTGCATACAAATGGTTTAATGGTTCCGCAACGCCCCAGAAGACTAAACCGATACCCATACCAGCACTAAATAACATAGCAAACCATGTCATATAACTATAATCAGGCTCGTCATCATCTTTACCTAAACGAATAGAACCGTATTTCGAAACAATTAAAAAGATAGACACACCTAAAATAATAGAAACAGAAATAATATAGAACCATCCAAACTTACTAACTAATGCAGTTTGAATTGCGGTTGTTACATTTCCTAGGCTACCTTTTCCCATAATAGATTCGGGAATAATCCCCCAAAGTGTAAATGCAATACATAATGTTAATGAAACGATGAATGTTTTTGTCAGTTTCCTCATCAAATCCCCCTTCGTAGGTTTCACTTTTGTAAATAACATAAATTCCGATATGTAAAATCGGATAGAAAACTATGATTTTTGTGGTGTTTTTCTTACTTTCACCTTCACCAATTCGAATTCTTATGGACAGCCTTACCTTCCGTATAACCTTTTTCACTCTGCAAGAGCTATAAGATCGAAATACTGCTGTCAAATTGTGCGAGAAAAATGCGGATGGGAATATATTTCCCCAAAAAAAGGTGTGTTACAGATGTAAAAAAGGGCATTTTTCTTCCTTGCAACCCTTTCTTTTTGTAACAATTATGCGGTTTTTTTGCTAGTATATAACACGTGTTTATAATTTCACAAATGAAATGTTTATGTTTATATAACTATATTACCCATAAAACGGTAAAATACTCAAGGAATGTAATCATTTAGTAAACATCATGTAACACCCCTGTAATATTTTTATTTACGTCGAAAACAATATGTTGTATTAAATATTTTGAATATAAGTAGAAACCTACTAATCATATAGAATGAAAAACGCTTTCCTATATTTTTTGTTATATTACAGCATGTTAACGACTTATTACGAATGGTTTGTAATTGTGTGTTTTCCCCAAATCCGAAAAAATCTGTTGCTATAATGAGGACACGAAAACAAACGCAATGGAGGCTATCATGAAAAAATTAATTGGTATAGCAACAGCAGCAGTTTTTGGTCTTGGGATTTTCACATCATCTGCTAATGCAGAAACTGTTGTAACAACAGACGTACTAAATGTACGCGAAAACCCTACTACTGAATCAAAAGTTGTCGGTAAATTACTAAACGGTAATAAAATAGATGTTCAAAATACAGAGAACGGATGGTCAAAAATCACTTTAGATGGTAAAGACGCATTCGTAAGTGCAGAGTTCACTAAAAGCATCTACTACGTAACAGCTAACGTATTAAACGTACGTGCTGAAGCGAACACAAACTCAGAAATTCTTGGGACGCTTAAGAAAGATGATATGATTGAAACAACAAACCAAGTACAAAATGAGTGGTTACAATTCGAATATAACGGAAAAACAGCTTATGTTCACGTTCCTTTCTTAACAGGTACAGCACCTGTTATTGAGAAACAAGAACAACCTGCTCCTGCTAAAGCTGTAGCACCAGCTAAAGCACCTGCAGCACAAGCAAAACAAGCTGCTAAGCCTGCTGTAAAAGCTGCTGAAACTAGCACACCTTCTGGTGGTCGTGAGTTAACAGTTGTAGCTACAGCATATACAGCTCATCCGAGCGAAAACGGTGGCACATATGGCGGCCGTGTATTAACTGCAATGGGTCATGACTTAACAGCGAACCCAAACATGAAAATGATCGCTGTTGATCCGAAAGTAATCCCATTAGGATCTAAAGTATGGGTAGAAGGTTACGGAGAAGCTATCGCTGGAGATACTGGCGGTGCAATTAAAGGTAACCGTATCGACATCCTACTTGGATCAGATAGCGCTGCTCAAAAATGGGGCCGCAAAACTGTTAAAGTGAAAATTTTAAAATAACCAATGACTGCTAAAGCCAGTTCTCTTTGTTGAGAGCTGGCTTTTATTTTTTATATAATACATATAAGGAGGTTATACCCATGAATGTACAAGCGAAAGTAGACTGGATCGGTACACCAAAACCGTATATATATAAAGATGAAGTAACATATGACGCTACTTCTATTGATTTTTCACTCGCTGGCGACGACAATCGCTATAAATTAATTGTGCTCAAGTCTGAAGAAAATACACATTACAAATTTGTCCAATATGGAATCAAACCTGGCTCACAAAAGCCATTCCCTATCGACATTCCATTCGAACAAAACATGTTACCAATCATAGAGCAAATATTACATGATCCGTATGTACAAGCGATATTAAAGGAAACGCGCTTCTAATCGAAAAAAGACTATCTCAATCATGAGATAGTCTTTTGCATTAATGAGTTGGACCAGATACTTCCTCTGATTTCAACGTATTATTCGCTCCAAGAGAATGGTACAACATCTTTCCATTTCCATTCACAGTAACGATATGATCATTATTAAAGCTTTTGAACTTCACAGAGCCATCACCGTAACGAATATGATACTCTTCATATGTCGTTACTTTATATTTCGTAGCACTTTGACGCTCTACATTACGAATTTCCATTGTTAATAAATCTTCTGTAATTCCTTTTTTGTGTAAATACTGTATATAATCACGGTCTTCCTTATACGATTTCCCGCTCTTATCATAATTATTTTCAATTAAGCTAAAATCATTTAATGAAATCGCACGTACATTATCATAAATATGATTTCGTACAAAGTCACCAACAGCCGAACTTGATGTTTCTTTCGGGAATTTTAAGTAATACGTGCTCTGGTCTCCGATTTTAACACTTTCAGATTTCATCACACCAAAATCAGTAGTTTTCTCTAAATGTACTTCTACTGTTTCATCTGTGGATACAGGACCAAGCTTATAACTTCCATAGCTTAATTTTCCACGTTTTTTTCCATTCACAAATACAATTGCATCATTTTCATCAGAAGAAATGGTTACATAATTTCCTTCTAATGATAATGTCACATCCACTTTCGCCTCTTTTTCATCTGCCAAGTCCACTTCTTTTTCTGTTTCTAACTCAGTTAGTTCCGTCTTCGCTTTTGCCTTTACAACGTAAGAACCAGGGAAATATGGACCAACTTCTTTTGAAGTTTTATCACTCGATAACTCTGTCTCTTTCTTATCATTCACATATATTTCAACGCTTTTCGCAGTTGTGCTTACATTCATATAATAAGATTTCATATTAAATTTATATTTCGGATATAAGAACCATTCTTTACCGTCTTCTATAATTTGACCATCTTTAAATGATGCTTTATCACTTGCTAGTTTTTGATCTACTGTCTCTCTTTGTAAATAAGATAGCAGTTCTTTATTATAAGAAGGATTTTCTTTTAAATAACGGATATATCCTTTAATATCGTCAACTTTCACTTTCAAACTCGGATCATCTACTTTTACAAACTCATCAATTGCATTCGCATCTTTCTTTTGGAATGCTTCAATCATAGCATTGACCTGCTTTTCTTTCGAAAACTTGCTTGCTCCAAATTTATACGCACCAAACAATATAGCAAAGATAACAACAAAGCCTATAAGTAACATTATATTTTTCTTACTTTTCACTGGCTTTATTTCTCGTTGTACTTCTGAACGAGAAGAAGTTGCCTGATCAGCAATTACATCTACCTTACTTCCACACTCGGAACAAAAGTTCAAATGATCTGCAACTTGTTTATTACATTTCCCACAAAACTTCAAATGGCTCTCCCCCTTATTTTTTCCCTAACTTCATACCGGCGAATGTTAATGCGTAAGAAAGAAGAAAACTACCTACAATTAAATACAGCGCGCTACTTTGAATAGAAAACAATGGACCGGAAATCCCAGCAAATTCTTTCATCACTTCTTTACTCCCTGAGGCCTCAACATGAATTTTGGCCAATCCATTTACACAAAGCATCATCACAGTATACACCACACTAAACACAGCGATAGTTACGTACATATTTTTCATCGGATATTGAGCCAATTTCATTCCAGCTCTAAATAGTAAAATACATGGTAATAAAATTAATAACCCCCACCAGTGCATATAGGAATTAAAGTCATCAATTTCTTTTACTCGTTGAAGATTAGCTCCGTTAGCAATTTCCAAATCTTTTAATGACGTACCATTTATTGATATTCCTGACGTATAAGATAAATGCAATGGCCCTTTTTCCATTGCGTATCTTCTCATTTCTCTATCCATATCTCCCCATTCAATTGCTGTTGGAGCAAAGTGAGCCATATTCCACATGTATGGTGTTGCTTCTAATGAAATGAATGTTTTATATGTTTTCTCTGGAAAATCAATTGGTCCCACTGACTTTGAACTGCTAAATAAAATTGTAATAAGTATAATACCAAATGTAATAAGCAATCCTTTTAATACAGTTACCACACTATAATAAATAGATGTTGCATATGGAATACTTCGACTTATAGAAGATAATAGACGGTGTGGCCCGGCTTGAATACACATACCAATAAAGGTAAATAATAAACCAAATATAATGCCATACAATAAACTACTAACATGTGAATAACCAATACTGATTGTCATCGTTTTATAGAATTGAGAAATTGTCGTAGAAGAACCTGCAATAAAGCTAACAATACACAAGAAAATTCCATATACGATACCGATGACACTCGATGTTAGTAACTTCTCACGCCAAATAGCAGAAGGGTTGCTTTTCTCTACAAAGAATCCAATTCCACCTAATATAAGTGCCGGAATTGCTAACAAGATGAACAATGGGAAATGAAGGATAAATGACATCGCATATTCCCCGCTCCCACTAACTTCAAGGCCTATTAAATGATACATTAAAATTAATGGTGCTATACCGATGAAAGATTGATCAATAGTAGTCATATTCAGCATACCGTTCATCTTTGTAAGCATCGTTCTCACTAAATCGTTAATCGCCGCATCGACAATTAGGCTACCAATCCAACCGGCTATAAACATACATACGATTGCAAGCCCGCCACCAAGTAAACCTTTTTTCAAAGTGCTGCCAGGTGGACTTACATGTAATTGTAAATTTTCGTCTGGTAATCTCGTTTTCATTTCTTTTTTTATAATACCTAATAAGGAATCCCCGCATTTCTCACAATATGTAGCGGTCCCTTTACTTTCCACTCCACAAGTTCGGCAATACTTTGAGTCTTTCGGTGCTAACATAACTTCACTTTCTACACTACCTGTACTTGATCCATCATGTGTACAATAATTCGCTACATCCGATTGTTCTAAACCACAAGTTTTACAATACATGTTCCTCACTCCTTACTTTGCTTCATACCACAAACTGGACAGAATGTAGCCTCTGTTGCAATTTGTTCACCACATGAAGTACATGATTCATTTTCATCATTTTTTGATTGAAGGAGTAACTCATTTTCTTTCCCACACTGTCCACAAAACTTATCATTTAATGATAAGGGACCGCCACAGCTACATTGCCCTTTCTGTCCTTGATTCTGTAAATTAGCTATTTGCTTACGCGTATTATAAATAGCTACATCCAGCTCTTGTACTGGTTCTATAATATTTTTTAACACATCTACTCGAACTTCATCATTGCGGAGTTGCATATAGGCCATTTGACCAAGTTCCAGCAAAATTTCCGTTTTCGCCTGTAGTTTCTCTTGGGTAATTTTCTTTAATTGCGCAACCTCTTGAGCTACTTGTAATTTCATCTTCCCTTGCTCGATTCCCTCTTGCAATTTGTTCATACCGCTACCAAACTTCGATTGTAAATCTGACAAAACCTAATCCCTCCATAAATATATAGTAATATACAAAATTAACATTTTATATATTACCATGATTTTCAAGTAATGTAATCTAAATTTCATTTTTTCTGTTTTGAGCATTTTTTGTTTATAATGGTAAAGGAAAGAAATATGTGTACGGAGGAATATTATGCTGCAACACTCAATTACGAAAGATGAAATTATGATGATTGCGAATGAGTTCGTTCAAGGACTAGATCCACAGCAAACAGCTGATCAGGAACATGTCGCTACAGCTCGGCACCTATATCGTAGTGGTGTTGTCTACAACGTTGACTTTGATGGCTATACGCTATCAGGAACTGTAGATGCTGAAGGCAGCGTATATAGCGTCCATATCCCGATTCGTAACGTAGCTGAAAGCTATTGCGATTGCTTCGCACCAACGCAGTGTGAGCATATGCTCGCTGTGTTACTATCGGCAGCATCTAGTTTCGGGCAAGTAGGAGATGTATTAACTTTATTCAAAAATAATACGAAACCTTCCCTTCCTCCTATTCGAACTGCAAGACAAGTATTGCAATCATCAGCTTTTGAAGAAACGGATTATAAAAGTTGGCAATCATATTTTGATAACGAATATGAATCATTTAAAAAAGAACAAGCTCGGCTTACTTATAAACAAATGTATTTTCTTATGAGTATTTTTACGGACTTCTATACGAAACTCGAGCGGAAAGCCCCGCGTATCGTTGTAATACATGAGTTGTTCAGGCTACATGCAGCGCTTTATTGCTTTCAAAAATTATTAGAAGAAATTCAGGACTTTGAAGCAAATAAAACGTATTCTTATCATCAGCCTGTTAACGTCGTTCGCTTATTTGTAGATAAAGTGGAATCCATCGTTCGGGACTTACAATCAGAATCGATTCCTTCAGAGTCTAAATCAATTCTACAGGAAACAGCTCGTCTCGTTCACGAAGTATTCTTCTCCACCGATGCCTATACGCAAGAGAGGTTCTTTATTTATCGTCACATATGGAGTGAACTGTTACACAATAACGAGCAACTACAAGAAGAAGAAAAACGAATCGATACGAAAATGAATCCACTTTCCAAAGCATTAGCATCTTCTCATCTACTCTTTTTAAATGACGAAGATCGATTAGCGATGGACTTATTAAAAAAACAACCTGCTTCTGTTGTAAGTCTGTACTTCTATTGGTTAGAGGAATTATTAAATGCAATGAAATGGGATCGTGCGAAAAACTGGCTTTCCTTTACGTATAAACAAGTGAAGAAAACGATACATGAGCACGAAAATACAATTTTCATAAAAGATATCGTTCGCTTATTCGTCATCATGTATGAAACATATGCAACCCATACAAATGAACAAGCAGGACTCGAAATGATTTTGCAAGAGCTATTACCATATAGTTTCGCAAACTATGAACAATACGTACTCGCGAAAAAGCAGTATCGCACATGGGCAGAACTTCAGCTCTTACACGGTTTTGAAGCAATTGAACTTTTGAAAGAACCGCTGAAAGATATTGAGAAGGAAGCACCAGAAGCAGCCCTTCCTCTTTATCACCTTGCTGCTACCGAAGCTATTGAAGAGCGAAATCGCAAATCATATAGACGTGCAGTTCGTTACTTAAAGAAATTACGTACATTATATAAACGATTAAAGCGTACCGATGAATGGGATGCTTTCATTATTCATATCGCAAACTTACATTCACGTCTGCGTGCACTACAAGAGGAATTACGGAAAGGAAAATTAATCGATGATCAATCAAACTGAAGTAACAATTAGGCTCCAGCACGTTAGTCACGGTTGGTTCCTTTGGGGAGAAGATGATAGCGGTACTCCATTATCCGTAACAAGTTGGAAACGAAATGCATTTACATGGCACTCCACTTCCTTCTACGGCACGTTTCTAAAAGAAGCAAGCTTTGAAGGAAGACAAGGTGTTATGCTAACAAACACACAAGCATTTGAATACATCGCGAATAAACCGATGAACTCCTTTGCCCGTATTCAAATGAACGGCCCTATTACAGCACTTACGGAAGATGCGAACGAATTGTGGGATGCCTTCACAAGCGGTAGCTTCGTACCTGATATGGAGCGCTGGCCTAAACAACCATCTTGGAAAGTTCAACATACTCCAATCGAAGATGAAACATTGGCATCTCTTTTCTCGGCTGCAGTAAATGAAAGCATATTACAAGATAACCGTTCAAATGACGGATGGGAAGATGCAAAGAGACTTTATGAACATTACGACTTTACGAAAAGACAATTAGACGCAGCACTACATGAAGAAGATTGGCTTCGAAAAATTGGTTACATTGAAGATGACCTTCCCTTTACAATCGGACTACGACTACAAGAGCCGCAAGAAGAATTTGAAATGTGGAAGCTTGAAACAATTGTTACACCAAAGCGCGGGGCACATCGCATATATGTATATGAAAGTATCGATTCTTTACCAAAACGATGGCACGATTATGAAGAACGTATTCTTGAAACACAAGAAAGCTTCAGTAAGCTCGTACCGTGGTTAAAAGAAGGGGATACATTCCGAAGTGAACTCTTTGAAACAGAAGCGTGGAACTTCTTAACAGAAGCAAGTAACGAATTACTCGCCGCAGGTATTACAATCTTATTACCATCGTGGTGGCAAAATTTAAAAGCGACAAAACCAAAATTACGTGTGCAACTGAAGCAAAATGCTACGCAAACGCAATCTTTCTTCGGTATGAATACACTCGTTAACTTTGACTGGCGCATTTCAACGAACGGCATTGATTTATCAGAAAGCGAATTTTTTGAACTCGTTGAACAAAACAAACGGTTATTCAATATAAATGGTCAATGGATGCGACTAGATCCAGCCTTTATTGAAGAAGTACGAAAGCTCATGAACCGTGCTGATAAGTATGGACTTGAAATGAAAGATGTCCTTCAGCAACATTTATCAAACACTGCTGAAACAGAAATTGTAGAAGAGGATAGTCCATTTAACGATATTGAAATTGAACTAGATGGATATTATGAAGATCTATTCCAAAAACTATTGCACATTGGAGATATTCCAAAAGTAGATGTCCCTTCTTCACTAAACGCAACACTCCGTCCGTATCAACAACATGGCATTGAGTGGTTATTATATTTAAGAAAGCTTGGATTCGGTGCATTATTAGCTGACGACATGGGACTTGGAAAAAGTATTCAAACGATCACTTACTTACTATATATAAAAGAAAACAATCTCCAAACAGGTCCTGCCTTAATCGTGGCACCGACATCTGTTCTTGGAAATTGGCAAAAAGAATTTGAGCGTTTCGCACCGAATTTACGCGTTCAGTTACATTATGGAAGTAATAGGGCGAAAGGAGAATCATTTAAAGACTTCCTTCAATCAGCAGATGTTGTATTAACGTCTTATGCATTAGCTCAGCTTGATGAGGAAGAACTTAGTACGTTATGCTGGGATGCTGTTATTTTGGATGAAGCACAAAATATTAAAAACCCACACACGAAACAGTCTAAAGCAGTGCGAAACTTACAAGCAAATCACAAAATCGCATTAACTGGAACACCGATGGAAAACCGCCTTGCCGAGCTTTGGTCTATTTTCGACTTCATTAATCATGGATACCTTGGCAGCTTAGGACAATTCCAGCGCCGCTTCGTCTCACCAATTGAAAAGGACCGTGACGAAGGAAAAATCCAACAAGTTCAACGTTTTATCTCGCCGTTTTTACTGCGTCGTACGAAGAAAGATCAAACAGTCGCATTAAACTTACCAGATAAACAAGAACAGAAAGCTTACTGTCCACTAACTGGTGAACAAGCTTCCTTATATGAACAACTTGTTCAAGATACATTGCAAAATGTAGAAGGATTAAGCGGAATTGAACGACGCGGATTTATATTACTCATGCTGAACAAACTTAAACAAATTTGTAATCACCCTGCTCTTTATTTAAAAGAAACAGAACCGAAAGACATCATCGAACGTTCCATGAAAACGAGCACGCTCATGGAACTCATTGAAAATATAAAAGATCAAAATGAAAGTTGTTTAATCTTCACGCAATACATCGGTATGGGGAACATGCTAAAAGATGTGTTAGAAAAACATTTCGGTCAGCGCGTCCTCTTCTTAAACGGTAGTGTACCGAAGAAAGAACGTGACAAAATGATCGAACAGTTCCAAAACGGAACGTATGACATCTTCATTTTATCGTTAAAAGCAGGTGGTACAGGGTTAAACTTAACAGCTGCCAACCATGTCATTCACTACGATCGTTGGTGGAATCCAGCGGTAGAAAACCAAGCAACAGACCGTGCATATCGTATTGGTCAAAAGCGTTTCGTTCACGTTCATAAACTGATTACAACGGGGACACTTGAAGAGAAAATCGATGAAATGTTAGAAAGAAAACAGTCATTAAACAACGCCGTCATTACAAGCGATAGTTGGATGACAGAACTATCTACAGATGAGCTAAAAGAATTACTTGGTGTATAAACAAAAGGAGCTAATCTTTTCGAGATTAGCTCCTTTTTCTATTCCAAAACCAATTACTTATTATAATCCCTGTTAATCCGCCGCACGTATCTAGCAATGAATCTTGCCACATCGGTGTACGATCTCCCGTAAACCATTGATGAATTTCATCAAATGTTGCGTATCCCGCAACGAAAAGGAGAGCGTATATAAAACACCTTTTTCTCGAACAACCTGATCGATGAAAAGCGTAATACGTCAATGAACCGAGCATAAAGAACACCATAAAATGAGCACCTTTACGAAGGAAAAACTCAATAAATCCGCCTACACCTTTATTTGCAATACTAACAGGTGTACCACCGCCGTAATCGATAGATACCCATGAAAAATGCTCTTTCACAAACTCCACATTTACATATTGTTCAATATCCGAACGCATATCCTGCTTTTTATACGGTTGTGCCGAGGAATAGAAAATCAGCCCCATCCATAGTAAAACAGGAATCCAAAATAACCATTTACGATTCATTCTTCCGAAACCCCTCTCTTATTCTTTTAAGAGTACCAAAAAAAAGAATAAATTTCACGCCAAAACATGACATTTGCATCCTATTTATATAGTGAAAGGGGGTGATAAACATGGCAGTCGAAACAATCGTAATGGATTTAACTTTACGTCTCGTCTTAAACAATGGATTAGATAAGAATGGAAAAACAGTTTTAAAGAACAAACAATTTAAGCGCGTAAAAACAAACGCAAACTTAGAGAAAGTACAAACCGTAGCTCGTGCTCTAGCTTCTCTACAAGCATCACCACTTCACGCTGTACAACTTGTTAGCACATCAGATCTTTCTAACCTTTAAGGTGGCAATGTAATCAGTGGGGATGTCCCCACTGATTACAAGATAAATAAAAAGGAGGAAACAACGTATGCAAGTACTAGAATTAATTTTCGCGAAAGAAGATGGAAAAACAGTTGTCTTTTCTATCGAGAAGCCGATCACACCTATTGATGCACAAGTCGTAAATCAAGTAATGGATACGATCCTTGCCTCATCTGTATTTTCATCAATTAATGAAAATACCCGAAAAAAAGGAGCTCGTCTCGTAGAAAAGACTGTATCTGAAGTTCCTATTACCTTATAGACAAAAAGACGAATCTGCATCATTTTGCAGATTCGTCTTTTTTCTTCGGCATTTCAATTGGAATAAAGATTTTTGAAAAACCGACGCATACATATTTATAATGTTCTCCGCCGATATCAAATTCCGTCTTATATGTTGAGAAGAATATATAATCATCTCGCTTCGTATAATGATCGATTAATAATCCAACTTGCGGCTCAACATATTTTTTCGCCAACTTCTTACCAGCCGATGCTAAATCGCCAAGGAGACCCTCTTCATTTTCCTTTTGAACTTCATCTAGCTTCTTACTTACATCATTACGTTTCATAAACTGCTTTGCTGCCCAATCTGTATATTCACCTTTACTCGGATTACTATTTGCTAAATATACTAGAAGAACAACAACTAGAGCCATAATAATATACCTTTTCTTCATACTATCTCACCGCCTACTCTTTTCTATTTTCATATATATGTACAAGCGATGCAAATTAGAAAGACTATCATCTATTGATTGTAAACGAATAGCCAAAATTTACAATATGAAATAAAAGATTAACAATCAATTTACTTAATTCGTATATAATTATATTGAGAATTATTATTATTTATAAAGGGGGAATTAAATTTATGAATGACGAAAATGCTATTATTATTTCTAATTCAACAATGATGTTAGAACCTTGCAAGCACCCTTCTTATTACACAAAAGTGATCGACAGTAGTGGGAACCATCTTTACTCCTGTCAAACCGCTCTCCAGCTCATAAAAAAATCTTGTTTAACCAATGTTCACTCTACTTATCAAGGCAGACGGAAAGCAGTTCAAACAAACTTTCATTTCAAACAAAATGTCCCGATTCCAATTAATCATCGAGAATATATTTGTGCTTTCCCAACAGAGTCTCCTTCTTCTCCAAACTGTATATGGCTGTTTTATAACCATATAGATGACATAGAGTTTTTCAAAAAAAGTAAAAAAGCTACCATTCATTTTTCAAATGGCACAACTACAACTATACATATCAGTCCCCATAAGTTAAAACAACAATTATTAAAAGCTGGATATGTATTATCACGTATGAACATGCAAGATTCACTACAATTTAAAAACCTCTTATTACATTTACTACCTTAACAAAATAAGTAGAATGGAAAGCAATATCCCTTGCCTTCCATTCTTATGATACTATTTATCCTCTTAAGCTATTTCGCATTTTCTCAAGCGCCTGCCGATATATCCACCTCACTTGATAATAGGTCATCTCTGTCTCTAAAGCGATTTCCCCCATCGTCTTTCCTACAAAAAAACGTTCAAAAATAATATACTTCTCCTTCTCATCTAATACACTCATAAAATCCTTCACTTTCATTTCAATATCTTCAAAACGAAAGATATCCTCATACTCTCCTACACATACACACTTTTCTTGCACTGTGAATTCTTTTTTCAACCTCTCTAATATATAACCACGTACCGTTACAACTGCATATGCAGGAAAACTCCCTTTCTCCGCATCAAACTTTTCATACGCATGCCAAAGACCGATTAACCCACATTGATAATACTCTTCATAATCTTGATAAATCCCTAACTTCTTTATTTGATTCACAATCATACCTTCATACAACACAACTGCCTCTTTAAAAGTCGCTGGTTTCACACAGTACCCGTTTCTAAAAGGTATACCTTTCTAATATTCCGCGGT
This sequence comes from Bacillus cereus group sp. Bc031, assembly GCF_027716265.1. Lineage (NCBI taxonomy): Bacteria > Bacillati > Bacillota > Bacilli > Caryophanales > Bacillaceae > Bacillus > Bacillus cereus group sp. Bc031. The sequence goes on along the minus strand of NZ_JAQFUL010000025.1, from coordinate 9,869 downwards.
ACCTTCACAATATAAAAATAAAGAAAGGATTGCACTGTGGGTAATTTTAAATACTATCACTGAAATTTGAAATTACATGAAGTAGAATTTGAAATTCTGTTAGTGGTATTTGAAATAGGGGTAAAAATAAAAAAGGTGACTCTAAAGAGCCACCTTTTTAAAATAATATGTTATGCACCAAAATCAGAGAACATGCCGCCTAACACACTAAACCCAATTGTCAAGATAAAGAATATAGAAATTAAAATTATTGCTTGTTTTTTACTTAAACCAGCAACAATATGCAAGCCTAAGCCAGTTAAAATTAAACTCCAAATGTTAAAGACTTCAAATGCAGAGCCAATGCCATATGCAATTGTTCCTTGTTCAAATAAAGGTCCTAAACTTGTATATTTATCAGCGCCATTCCCACCTAAAATATATCCTAAAGCTACATTAAGAAGACTACCAACATAAAAGACAACATTGGCATATATATAAATAGATAGTATCTTCATATATGGAGTATCATTGCTCATAAACATCATAATAATTTTATAAAATCCTGCTACTACAAAAAGACCAAAAGCAGTTCCAACTAGACCTCCAATAGCTCCAAACCCAAGTGTAGTCCATTTCATTATACCTGTCGTATCATTCTTAACCAGCTTCGCCAACTCCGGGGTATTAAGTAATCCTAAATAAGATACCGCTGCTGCCAAGATTGTCCCCATTAGAAGAAATAAGAAAAACCCTCCCCATACAGGACTTTTCGTCTTCATTCTCTCAAACTGCTCACCTGGAGAAGTAATCATTCCAAATAATGATGGCTTTTTTGAACCTGCATCTTGCGTATTAATATTAGCTTCCATTATAACGCCTCCTTCTATTTATATAACCCGTTCTAACGGGCGGTTCACTTCCTCATATAGAGGCTACGAACCGCCCACTAGAACGGTAGTGTGTAGTTTTACTACACTATTAATTACTCATAACGAAGTGCTTCAATTGGATCTAATTTCGCAGCTTTGTTTGCTGGAATTAATCCAAAGATAATACCAAGTGTCATAGAGAACAGTACGCCTCCAACGACAACTTCCCATGAAACGAGTGGTGGCCATTTTGCGAACGTGGAAACGATATATGCTCCGCCATATCCAAGACCAATTCCGATCAAACCACCTAGAAGCGTTAACATAACTGCTTCAATTAAAAACTGTAATAAAATTTTACTACGCGTTGCTCCAAGTGCTTTACGTATTCCAATTTCGCGCGTACGCTCCGTTACGGATACGAGCATGATGTTCATAACACCAATACCACCAACGACTAATGAAATACCAGCAATACCGCCGATAATCATCGTCATGATGCTAGTGACTTTAGAAACATTTTCTTGTAATTCTTTTAAATTTACCAGTTCATATTTACCTGGAATTTCACTTGGCTTACGACTATTCAGTACATCAACAGCTTGTTTCCCAGCTTTTTCTAAATCGTCTACATTTTTAGTTTGAATTGCGATATTTTGGATATCATCTGTTCCGAATAAAACAGGCCATAACGTAAGGGGGATTAAAGCTTCTTCCATTTCAAATCCCATAAACTCATTATCAGATGTATACACACCAACAATTTGCATTGGCTGTCCCTTCATCTCAATAATTTGTCCGACTGGGTTTACATCCTTAAATAACGTCTTTTCTGTTTTTGTACTAATCATCACAACATTATTTGCATGAGAAATATCTGATTCACTTAAAGTACGTCCCTTTACGACCTTTACTTTATTAACCGCAAAATATTCATTATCAAGACCAATAACATTCAGATTTGCTTTTTTATCATTTACATCCAATATCTCTGTTGTCGAATTTGTCGTAATAACATGTGAAACATCTTTCACTTGTTTTACTTCCATAATATCCTCTTCTGTTAACTTCGGTATTTCAAATCCGCCTATAGCAAACTCATCATTCATATCTGGTTTAAATTGAATTGGCATTAGGTTATTACCACCAGAACCTGCGAATTTCGACTTCAGCATCGCTTCCCCGCCTTGCCCAATTGCAACGACAGTAATAATAGAACCTACCCCGATAATAATACCGAGCATCGTAAGAGCTGAACGCAGTTTATGAGCTAAAATAGAAGATAGGGCAATTTTTATACTATCTAGTAAACTCATACCGCACACCTTCTATCTTCTGTAATTTTCCCATCTCGCAGCACAATGCGGCGGGAAGAATACGCTGCTACTTCCTCTTCATGTGTAACCATAACAATCGTTGTACCTTCTGCATTAAGCTTCGTGAAAATATCCATAACTTGCTCACCAGACTTCGTATCAAGCGCACCAGTCGGCTCATCGGCCATAATGAACGTTGGATTATTCGCAATCGCTCTTGCAATTGCGACACGCTGCTTCTGTCCACCTGACAATTCGTTTGGTAAATGATGCACGCGGTCCGCTAATCCGACTTTACCAAGCGCCTCTAAAGCACGCTTGCGACGCTCTGCTTTCTTCACGCCGCCATATACGAGCGGAAGTTCAACATTTTCTACTGCCGAAAGACGCGGGAGCAAATTAAAGTGCTGAAACACAAAACCGATATATTCATTACGAATTAAAGCAAGCTTTGACTCGTCTGCTGTTAAGATATTCACATCATTCAGCATATATTCGCCTTCTGTTGGACGATCTAAACAACCGATAATATTCATAAGCGTTGATTTACCAGAACCAGACGGTCCCATAATCGAAACGAACTCACCGCCTTGAATCGTTAAACTAATACCGTGCAAAATCGGTACTGCCAATTTTCCTTGATAATACGTTTTAGCGATATTATTTAACGTAATCATTTCTCTTTCACTTCCATTCCGTCATACACATCGTCGGAAGGATTTTTAACCACCTTTTGCCCCACTGTTACGCCTTCTACAACCTCTGTCCAGTCTCCATCAGTAGAACCTTTTTTCACATTTTGTTTGCGAAGCTTTCCTTTATCCTCAACGTAAACAAATGCATCCTCATCTTTTTCTACAATGCTCTTAGTTGGAACAGCAATCATCTTCTTATTCTCTAAATTTACTTGCAATGAAACGTGATAACCTGGAGATAAACCATCTTGACTATCAAGACTTGCTTTATATGTATATTGGGACATATTTTGAGTCGCCTCACCCATACCGCCTGCTTGCGCCATCTCTGCACTCGTTGGGAATTCACTTACTTCTGTAATCTTACCTGTCCACTTCTTCTTACTATTTGCTTTCGCAGTTACAGTAAATGTTTGATCCTTTTGAATTTGTGATTTTTGAAGCTCAGTTAACGTTCCTTGAATTTGGAACGGATCTTTAGAAGCCACTTGTAAAAATGCTTTCCCTTGACCACCTAACGCTTGAGATGAACTTTGCGCCGCATCTTTATCTAACTTTTGAACAACACCAGCAAAATTACTATAAATCGTAAGCTCTTTCTGCTTTTTACTTAACTCTTCTTTCTGCAACTTCCCTTTTTCTTTCTCAAGATCAGTTGTCTTTTGAGCTATCTCCAGCTCACTTACTTGCTCTTCCATCGGATCTGTTACTTCTTTCCCAGCTCCGCTATCTTTCGCCTTCTTAATTTCTTTCTTGAGCGAATCAATCTTCTTCTTCCCTTGATCATAACGCATATCAGCCATCTTCTGATCAAGCTCAGCTTGCTTCATTTGCAAATTAATCTCTTCATTATCATAAGAGAATAACTTCGCACCTTTCTCTACCTCTTGTCCTTCTTTCACCTCAATATCTTTTACTTTTCCTTTAGTCGGATCCGCATAAAAACTTTCGATATTCCCTGGCTTTACCTGACCAGAAATTAACTTCGTATTATTCAGCTTTCGCTCCGTTACCTTCTCAAAACTTACAGCATCAGCAGATGTTGATGCCCCCTTCTTCTTGCCTTGCATAATAAAAATATTAACTGCTGCTACAATAACAATTAGTGCAATAACCCCGATGATAATCCATTTCTTCTTCTTGTTTGGAGTACGAACCGTATTTGGTACCATATTCTCTCTCCTTTTTATAACTTAATAGTTTAATTTGAAATTGTATAAAACTTTCTGAAAACAAAATACATATTATTACATTCTTTTTACAAAGTTTTACACATTCATTTTTATTGTAACAAAAATTTCCATGATTAGAAATATGACATTATATCTTTTAAGATAGATTTAAGGAAAGATTATAGTAATATAAGAAAAGCTATCTTTTATTAATAAACTCCTCACAAAGATAAATTATTAAAATTATTTTCCTAATTGCATCACTATCATTTTTGTCATATATATTTGACTTTTCATTTATTCAACTATAAAATGTCACATATACATGACATTCTGGTGCACAAGGTCTACAACTATTAACTAGGAGGTTTATATTTGAATAACGTTAAACAATATCGAAAATCTGAAGGTCTATCGCAGCTAGAATTAGCTAAAAGAGTTAAAGTGGCGAGACAGACAATAAACTTAATTGAAAACAATAAATATAATCCCTCTTTAGCCTTATGTATCGAATTAGCAAAAGCACTAAAAACAGATTTAAACAGTTTATTTTGGGAGGGAGAGTAAATGATGAAATTTGAATGGAAAGAAAGAGTTTATAATAGTTTTGTTGGAACAATGAGTGAGCGAGATGAATATCAAAAACAAGAAATCAATAAAGAATTATCTGTAGCTGGAATTGGTTTATGGTGGTTAAATATGTTGGTCATGCTTATTATGTTACTTGTTGATACTATGAACCATACAATATCTATAGGAACTATATTAGTTTTTCTGTCTAATATGATTTATGCTAATTATTTAGCCTTTAAATTTAAGAAAAAAGGTTTAAGTGATACTGAATGTGCAACAAAAGAAGAATATTTGCAACACAAGAAAAAATTAAGAAAAGCTGGCTTAAAAGCAGGTTTGCTTTGGGGCTTTCAAATGTTTGTTTTTATGAATTATATCCTTCCCTATGTAGGTTCAGAGGAAATCTCTATTTCTTTATTTGATGTTGTACTTTGGAGTTGTGCCGGTGGATTTTTTGGTCTAACTATGTACGTAATTGGTTTATTAAATCTAAAAAAATTATATTAATGAATAAAAATCATTTACATATTAAACTGCAATTTTACATACTTATTTTCCTCGTATAAAAATATAAAAGCTATCCAGTATATAAACTGGATAGCTTTTTAAAATGAAATATTATGCTACTTTAGAAGCTTTTCTCTCATGTCCTATTTGAACAATCAATAAGAATATTGTTGATAAAATACCACCTGCTAACAGTAACATGAAGCAACCATCCCAACCAGAACGATCAACAATAATACCAATTGCGGCGTTTGCTATGAAACTTCCTCCAACATAACCGAACAGACCACACATACCAACTGTCGTACCTACTGCAAATTTCGGTACTAATTCCATTGCACTTAAACCGATTAAGAATTGTGGTACATAAATTAAACAACCGATAATAGAAACTGCAATACTCACAACTATAATATTAGTTGCTTGCCAATACACGATTGTTCCAACAACAACCCCAGCCATACTTATAACACATAACGGCATACGTTTCCCTTTGAATAATTTATCACTTAAAAAACCGACAATTAAAGAACTTGGAATCGCTGCTGTTTCAAATATTGAATAAGCAAAATGCGCCTCTGTTTTTGTAAAACCTTTAACTGTTGTTAAATAAATTGGTACCCAGTTAATAACACCGAAACGAATTAAGTAAACAAATGCATTCGCAATACATAAGAACCATACAAATTTATTTTTCACTACATACTTCATTAAGATTTCTTTTGGTGACATCTTGTTAGCGTTATCTACTTTTTCAAGCTCTTCATAGTCATTACGATATTCATCAATTGGCGGAAGACCTTCTGATTCTGGTGTATCTTTCGCATTAATCCAAACAAGAACTGCAATTACCATTGCGATAATCGCTGGGAAAATAAATACGCCACCTTGCCAATGACTTTCCCCAAAAATACCTACACCAATTCCAATGAATGGCGGAACAAGTAATGCTCCAACGTTATGTGAAATATTCCAAAGACCTGTTTTCGTACCGCGTTCTTTCTTTGAAAACCATTTCGTCATAACGATACTACAAGGTGGTGCACCCATACCTTGCACAATACCGTTTAGAACAAGTAATGTTAAAATCATCCCAAAGGAAGATGCATAGCCGAAACAAATATTAACAAGTCCAGATAAAAATAAACCTACTGCAATAAATCGTTGAGCAAATGCCTTATCAGATAAATTACCCATAAAGAATTTACTAAGTCCGTAAACAACAGCCATTACTGCACCCAATAACCCAATTTGTGTAGTGCTAAATCCGAACTCATCAACTAAATATGTAGTAGATAAATTAAAATTACTACGAACTAAATAATAAGCAGCATATCCAACTGAAATTCCGATTAACACACGAATACGTAGTAATCGATATACACGGTCGATCATATCCGCAGGCAATCTTTCAATTGCAGGTGCTGGCTTGAGCCATTTAAACATATTCTTTCGTCTCCTTTTCTCACTTCTGAGAGAGACGTTGTCTATTCCATATCTCGATTATTCCACTATTTGATATATGTTGGTTCGTTCTTCTAACCGGCTGTCCTTCTAGTTCTTTCTCGTTCTTCGCAAACATCGTTGGCACGCCAAACGAAACCTTTTCTAAAATGTGACCCGCTTCTTCTGATAAACAATAATCAATAAATAAATCCGCAATAATACCGTTCGGTGCACGTTTTAGTTTCGAAATCGCATTAACAGATAGCCCTGTTTGCTCAGGTACGATACTTACAACTGGAAAGCCTTGTTTTTGAAGCATTCTTTGATCTCCCATGAAGTTGATGCCTATCATATATTCACCACTCGCAACAAGCTCTACTGGCATGTAACCATTTACCGTTACTTCACCAACTTGCCCTGCAAAGTTCTTAACATATTCTTTCGCTTCCTCTTCACCTACAGTATCAATAAGCGATTGAAAAAACGTATAGGCTGTTCCTGAAACATTTGGATCTGGCATAACAATCTTTCCCTTATATACTGGATTTAATAAATCTTGCCACCTTGATGGATAAGGAAGTCCGAGCGGGGCTAATTCTTTGTTCCACCGCTCTTTATTGATCGCAATTGCCAGCTTCTCTACTTCATAACCGTACCAATAACCGTCTTTATCTTTAACAGTTTTTGAAATACGGTTCGCATGCTGACTCGTAACAGGAATAGATAGATTTTTTTGCTTCATCATTTGATGCGCGTCTACCGTACCGCCAATAATAATATCCGCTTTCGGATTTCCAGCTTCCTCTTCTACCCTCCGAAGAAGCTCTTCTGTCGAAAGACGAATAAATTCATACGTACAGCCGCGTGGTTTACAAAATGATGAAAGCAACGCTTCCCCCACTTCCTCGCGAGCCGCTACATACGCAACAAGATGACGATCATTCAAAATAGGGAGACCACTTTTATTATATTTAATAGAGGTTGTATCTCGAGAGCAACTAGACATCGCTCCTCCAATTACTAGCAAAAAGAAGAAAAAGGCTATCTTTCTCATGACACATTCTCCTTTACAAATACATTTGCGAGGGAGCTTTTCATATACATGACATTCCCATTATTATCACCGAGATATTGCACAACAAAGTACGATGGATACACAGAAATAGTAAGAATGTCTTCACGCTCATTCTTTATACGCTTACCATTTTTATAAGCGGTAATATAAGCGACCGGTTCATTCTGTGATTGTAATAACTTCTGAATTTCTCCGTAATCTGTAATTTGCTTTGCGTACCGAATCGAATCAAGTATGTGCGTAACATTCACCGCACGTTCTACACCACCTTGGCGTACTATGACATCCTGTGCTGACGCAAAAAAATCATGAATACGTTCTGGTGTGTAATACAGGCTTAACAAATACGTTTGCAATACTGAAATCATTGGATCCGTACCATTCTTTCCGTACATATCAGCCCCGTACTGGAACAAGTCACCTACTGCAAAAGTACGTTTCTAACCATTCAAGTACGTTACTTCTCCAGTAAATACTTGTTCTTGATTCTTAGCTTCACTCGGATTGATTTGAATTCGGTCAAAGAATGAAACAATCGTATGCAAACGAACTTCATCCGTTATAACAATTTCTCCCCACTTTTCATGCCTAACCTTCATTTCAGTAGGCAGGGATTCATTCACTCTTTGTAAAACAGCTTGTTTGTCATTCACAATTGTGATCCGATTATATATTTGCTTCTCCATCACATAAAACAAAATAAGAGAAACAATGATACAAAAGACAAACATAAGAATTTGAAATGATAGCCTTTTCATTTCTGCCTACCTCCAAGATAAAAAAACGTTGTTTCGAAAATACCGCATAATTGTTTCATAAATGTATCATTTAACCGCTTTCAAGTTTTTTATGTCTTCCATCCGTCTCGGAAGTAAGAATGTAATAAATATGGTAGTACCAACCTCTTCACTACTCTCAATCCGCATACTTCCGCCCTGCTTATTCATAATCTCCTGACAAATATACAAACCATACCCATTCCCGTAACTAGAAGAAAGTACCTTCCCTTCTGGCGATTCATTCCACTCTGCCAGCACCCCTTCATCGATACCAATGCCATCATCATGAACAAACACCTTCGCCTCACGCTCATTTACAATGACATTCATACGAATTTGCGTAGCATCGCTATATTTTATCGCATTATCAAGCACATTTAAGAAAATCTGTTTCGTCTTATCGAAATCGGCAACAACATATACATCTGTTAACTCATTAATAACTTCAATCTCAAACTTCTGCAGACGAGGTTTCACGATTGAAACTGCTTCTTCGGCTAACTCCTTTATATTCACAACTGTAGGTGATATTTCAAACGTACTCGTACCGTACTTTGAAGACTTAAGTAATTCCTCTACAAGTGATAATAAACGCTCACTTTCTACAGCTACATAACGCAAGCTCTCCTGTACATCTTCCTTCGCCTTTAACTTCGGAATTAAATCCACATAGCCAATAATCGCCGTTAGCGGTGTTTTTAGCTCATGCGTAATACGGTCTAAGAAATCTTTCTGCTTCTCTTTCTCTTCCTTCAATTGCTTAATATGTAGTTCAATCCCATCAGCCATCGCATTAAAAGACGCTGAAAGCTGCGCAATTTCCACATATTCATTTAACTCAATCTTACTTTTATAATCACCATTCGCAAGCCGGTGCGCCATTTGTCTTAACTGATCAATCGGCTTATGAAGAGACTTTGCCAAACGAATTGCAAAGAAAATACCTGCAGCTACGAGACAAAGAGACGTCATTAAAAACGTCCAACCAACATTTGTTAAAACATCCTTCTCACCCGTTAACTCATTTATAAAACGAACACTACCAATGACATCGTTTCCATAATAAACCGGGCTTGAAAACAAAAGAATTGGAGCTGGGTCTCCCTCTTCAAACACATAAGATTTCTTTCCCTTCAAGGAACTCTCGATATCAATATTCCGATCAAGAAGCGCTCCCTTTTGCGTATCCGCCACAACATCTCCATTCTTCCCAATCATCTGTACACGGACATCCATGCGCTTCGCTAAATACGAAGCAATTAAAAGTGAATTCGGACCGAGCGTCTCTACCTCTGCTTCCTTCTCTAAATAATTCATCGTATAAATTTGTGCTTCTACACTTAACTTTTCTAAAGAATTTGCCGCATTATGATACATATGTAATCAACGATTGTAAAATACCCAATAACAACGGTTTTAAATTCCCCAAAAATAACAGATAATCGTTTCGAAACA
>NZ_JAQFUL010000024.1:0-60919 GCF_027716265.1 Bacillus cereus group sp. Bc031 | reverse complement strand
CCAAACAACGATTTAGCCGTTCATAATGGGGAATTTCATTTCGTTGAAATTGGGGAAATTTGAATCGTTGTTGACACAATATCATTCTTCATCTGGAATATTCACTTAAAAATAAATAACAAAAATAAATTTATAAAAATCTTTTTTGGCTCCTTTCGCTAATAATAGATTGAACACTTCCTCCCCTAAGTTGATAAGATAGGAGGCTAGCTAGTACATTTTCTTTTTCATCATTTGTACTCCTTATACTAATATTTATACAACGTATTAGTATTAATAAATGTAGATACTTACATAAATTAAATAACCCTAATAACCTCCTACCAAATTAACAGATAGGAGGTTACTGCATTTCTAGAAACAAAATTAAACACCTTTATTAACACGACACAGATCTTTTCGATATTGTCTTACATCTACGATAATAAATTACATAGAATCTGTTGTCAAAATGGAAAAGAGTTCGATACTGACAAAACATATAAAAACAGGATTCTTTGAATTAGTTGCACCCTTTTTTACCTTTTTGTTAACAATTTCACAAAAATAATTATATACCTTCTCTTATTTTGCAATATATAAATTCCTTCTGATTTATACAACACAGCTATTCTTTGAATCAGGATTTAATGTTGGCTTGGAATAAAGTTTGATCAGAAATGTTTTGCAAATCCTTATTTAGTGAGCACCAAAAAAAGCCATTTTGAAAAAAGATGATATGCTCCCCATTAGGTAGACAGATAAAAAATAAAAATCTGTTTATCTAAGGGGAGTATTTTTTATGGCTCGAATGAAATATTCTAAAGCTGAAAAATTGGCTATTTTAACTCTTTATAAAGATGGTCATCATTCAATAGCTGACATAACTTCTACCTTTGTGCTTTTTTCCTTTGCACTTACTGTCTCTTCCTTTTCCTTTATTTGCAGAGAGAAAGTAGAGTCCGTTTTGGTCACCATTCTAACTGGAACTATTAATGAACATTCCTTTAAAAATGCATTTAAATTGCTGTATGGAATAATCACTCCATGTTTTTCCACATACGTTGCCACTTTGTAAATTGCACTGTCCTTACCATAACTTTTCATATACGGGATAGAACCAATAATAAGTAGCTCAGACTTCGTACGTGAAATGGCGACATTGATACGTGCGATGTCCGAAAAGAAATTTGTTCTATGCTTGGAACGAGTCATGCAATATAACACAATTTCCGCTTCTTCTCCTTGAAAGGCATCTACCGTATTGACAGCTATATTCCCATTATACGGATCTAATCCGTTCTCTAATAGCTTTTGCTGTAACAATCGTTTTTGTCCTTTATAAGGGGTAATAATCGCTATTTTCGTCATTGGCCAAATTTTTTCGTTTATCCTATGCAAAATGTCCGCTACTATTTCGGCTTCTCGTTCATTTACAGGAGATTTGCCCGCAATGACAGTTTCTTTATAGGCAGAATCGTTGCTCATTTCTATCAGATTTAAATGATTACCAAAAAAGGATAGTTCTTTTTGATAAGTACTTCCACCGTTTCGTAGCTGTCCATCGTAAAAAATTTCACTAATCATCGTCCCTATCACCGCGGGCATTCGATACTGGGTAGCTAGCAAGCCTTTGTTACTGTCCGGACAGTTCATATACAATTTCTCAAATAAACTTTTCTCAAAAAGCTCCTCTTTTACATATTCTTCATCTTCAATTTCGACTTTTTCCGAGTCAAATAAAGCGCTGTCTAGAGTAGGCGGTAGCTGGCGATGATCCCCTATTAAGATTAACTTCTTCGCTCGATTAATTGGAATTAGCAGCTCGGCTGGCAGTGCCTTCCCTGCCTCGTCAATTATAACTAAATCAAATTCTAAACGGTCTAGCCCAATCGATTTTTGTGCTAGCCCTACACAAGTTGCTCCTATAATCTTATTGCTTATTAAAATTAATTCCCCTAAATGAGGATTATACTCCCCATCCGCACTAACCTCGTCGTACCAACGGTTAAATAGTGGATCAGACCCATAGAGATGTTTTTTTTGCTCTAGCTCTTCCATATATTCCGCATATTTTTTCTCAAAGCTCACCGGATGAATGTGGGGGTCAATCTTGTCTGCCTTACCACAACGAATCATTGTTTCCGGTCCATAAATGTCTATTAAGTCTTTCATAACATTATCGACGGCAACATTTGCTTGGGATACGACAAGAACTCTGTCATTGGGATGCTTCGCTAAATATTGCAGGATGATTTCAATAATAACCGTAGTCTTCCCTGTTCCAGGAGGACCTTGAATCATATAAAATTCCTTCTCCTGCAAACTATTCCTTACAAGCTGATTCTGATTTGGATTCTCTTCAATATACCGATTATAAAAACTCGCCAAGTTAAATTCATTTTTAGACGATTCCACATTCAGCGAGTTTAACACATACGTTTTAATGTTCGAATTACTAACTAATCCTTGTCGAAACGCATTAAGAGCATTCTTCTGCTGTATTTCTGGATATGGCATATTTTTTTCATATAAAAGAAGATCTATCTCTCCCTCTAGCCCGCAATCACCATAAATCGTAATGACTTCTCCTGTTTCATGAAAGCGCACGGTAAATGTTCCATCATTCGTTTCAATAAAATAATGACGAGGGCCTCTTCTTTCCTTTTCTAAAAACGCCCTTACCTCATTGATATTTTTTATGTTCCCGTAATAAATGGCTTGCTTTGTGATTTTATCTATCTCTTTAAAAGAAATGTTCTTAACCTGACATAATTGAGAGGGCCCCTTAAATTTATAGGTAATTAACCTATCGGTAATTTCCGCCCATTTATTAAAATACAGCATTCCTTCATGGCTTTCTTTAATGCTCTTTTGGTTTTTAAATTCATGAATCAGTAAGATGCAAAGCTGGTTTAACTCCTCAAATTGCGCCTCATCTGTAATCGGAAGTTCTTCTTCCAACGTTAAAAATAAATCAGTGTTGATCGCTACAAAAACATCATCTGGCTTGCACAAATATTCATTGGATAAAACATCTTCTAGCTTCAAATAGTTGTACGTTTTATACTGTTGCATGCTAGCTCGTAGCACTAAATTTGTTCCAAGCTGTAGCTTGATTTCTTTTAAATTTGAAAGGTCATTTTCATCAAACGGAGCAATTTTCCACTCATCCGTCTCGTTCCAATAATCATTCTTTTCCATCCATTCATTCAGCAAATTAATTAAATTCACTGGAATGGCGAGAGGAATACGTTGGAACTGTAATACGGATAAAGATTCCTGAAAGCGCTCTGTAACGATAATATCCCAGGTATCTTTTAGAAAATAATCCCAGACCGAAGGAAACACTCGTAATTTAGTACCTCGCGGCGGAAGTCGTAATGGATTTTCTAAGTTTTTTCTCGGCAACTTTAAATTTATGCCTTTAAAATCTAAAAAAATATCACTATGCTTTTTCGATTGATCATGTCGGGTAACCTTTGCCTCAAGCCCAATACTCGGCTGGAACAAAGCTAAATCTTTAAAAGCACCCTTTGCAATGGAGAGAACGTAAGAGTAATGCTCGAAATCATAATAATCCACAAAAAATGGGATTTCAGCATGCTCGTCGTACTCCTTCACCATGTCATAATCAGCACATGAATAATTCAATGTAAACTGGTCGTTAACATCGAAAATACCATTTTGTGTGACTTCCCCTTTTTTCATAAAAAGAACTTGTCCACGATAAGGGAACTGCTTTGGCAACAAGAACTCAAATGGCTCCGGTAAATCCCTTCCAGAACGTACACAATATGCTAAATGCTTTTCATATTTCTTTAAGTATTCTAAGTAGCTATTGATCTTCTGTAGTGATTCTTGAAGAGTAAATTCTAATTGCGTTAACGATTGCTTTCTCAGTAACGAGTAATGATGTCGCTTTTTAATTTCACGGATCCGACTGATAGCGGAACTAATTTCCTCCTTCACCAATTCTCTTCGATTTCGATGCTCGGATAATTGAGCCAAGATTGCTTTATGATATATTTCGCGAAATCTATGATTTTCATTTGTAAGTTCCGCAATTTCCTTGTCTAATTTCTCCTGCTCTTGCTTCGATAAAGAGTCAAACTCTTTTTGTTTACGGTCTAATAACGCTTGCAGCTGCTCCTGCTTTCTCGCAACGTAATCCTCGTAATCTCTTCGTATCCTACCTTGTTCCTGTTTCTCTTCCTCTGTTAATGTATCAAAAATAAAGGCGCCAATGGTTGCACCTATCCCTACTACTGCCAAACCTGCTGCAATTAACGGAATCACACTCTCACCTTCTCTCTACCAATAAGCTATTTTTTAACGGTCCAATTTCTGAATAGCCTCCATTAGCATTTTGCTTTCAAAAGAGTAATCTTCTCCTTTTTCCATCTTCAATCGAAAAGCGTCTTGCCACAATTCAATCGTTGACGTTTTACTTTTCCGCTTTTCACTTTCCTCCTCCAGATTTTTCATTTCAAGATTACCTTTATGATCTAGTTCTTTCAATTTCATTTCTCTTTCTGTAATGACATTCTCTCGTTCTAAGTTTGTTTCTCTTTCATGCTTGGAATCTTCATTTCTTAGAGCCTGAATTTGTTTGTCATTTTCACTTAAAATTTGAGCTGTTGTACTCTGTAACTCCGCAATTTTGTGCTTAGTTTCTATTTCTAGTCCTTTCGTTTTCTCTCGTTCTTGAAGCGTTTGTTGCCTCATGTTATATGCACCAGAAATACTTTCGACAACAGCAGGGGCCACTTCTACTACCTTTGATACAATATCCCCCGTACTCATACCTGCACCAACCGCCTTTGAATTAATATCAATAATTTCCATATCATCCACCTTAATAACTGACGAATGTTTATCTAGATTACCTTTTTTATGATTACTCATCATGTCTCACCTCTATATAAATTGTGTTCTTAACTCCGTATATTTTTGTAGACAGATTCGATGCTGCTCCTCCAATTCTAAAAACTGTTTATGATTCCCCGTATCCGATAGCTGCATTAACTTGTCATATAGGGCAAGAGTTTCTTTAATTGGGGCAATGGCTAGCTGTTGTAACTCCAATTGCTTTAGCCATTTCTCACTGTCTTGAACGTCCTTCTTTAGCCTAATCATCATCTCATTTCGTATTTTCTCAGCATTTAATTGGAGTGTCCGTCTCTTTTCATTCAATTCCTTCAACAGCTCTTCCACCATCAAATTAAATTCTGATTCAATTTGTTTTTCCTTTTCCTTTTCTTCCTCATCTACTAACTCTTTTTTTACGTTTACTTGTTTTTTAATTTCACTTGTCTGTTTTTTCGCTTCATTATATTTTAAACAGGCACAGCCCGCTTCAATTAAAGAAACAGCTGTATCAATAGCTAACAACGCTAAGTTCGTCTTGCTAATCGTTCTCTTTGTCGCAACTTTAAACAAGGCTGACGCCTGTCGTGAAAAGTTAAACGCTGATCGAGCCATGTTCTCACCCCATACTGAAAATATTTGCTGGATTTTCATTTACTTTTAAATAAAATTCCTCTTCTACCTCAAAGCCGAGCTCCCAATCCGTATTATCTACGTCTAAGCTTGTCAAATTCTCTAATACGATGGCAAAATCTCTTATTAAAATATCTTCTATTTTGTAATTAGGGAGTATCTCTACTTCGTTTCGAATATTCTTTTCCCTTCTATAACTAGGATCTAGAGCAGTGGTTAGTATACCTGAAACACAATCAAAATAAATTTCCATCGAAAGCTGATGTTGGATTCTCTGTTCCTCCTGGAATAGCTCTAGGAGATGGACTGCTTTATCACTAATCAACCCACCTTCAAACTGCTCCAATTTATCAAGTGTGCTTAACACATATCGATAAGGGTCTAATAACAAATTAGTAATACGCAATTTCCCTTTTTGCATTGGATACATAAACGGTAGCAACGAGTGGGTCTCCTCCATAATTGGCCTTTCTTCCCTTGGTACAAGTTGTTCTCCATCTACCTCATTTACCATACCACCATGAAGGATAAAAGGAACATGCTTAGTCTTAAAATGAATGAACACTTTTTTCTCTCTGTCCTTTTCAAATAACAGCTTCAGTGACACATCCAAAAGCGACTTTTCTTCTAGGGATAAAGGTGATAAATCAAAGTTCTCCAACAAAAATTCCTTTGAATTGGAAGGGTTTAAATTCCCATACAAATCCGGGATGATTCTTTGACTCAAAACAATCTCATTTGCACTAATCTCCTGTTTCTTAATGATATTTGCATTATTTGCAATAATCTCTCCTGAGACACAATTAATGAGAACTTGTTCCTTAAGATCATTAAAAGTTTCGACAGCCACAACCTTCCGATAAAATGAATTTCCCAATTCAGTTAGATTTAATGGTTGATCCAATTCCTCTACCAACCCAATTTTGGATAAGTAGCTTGCTTCATCATCAACAATGTTTAAAGGCATCCCGGTAATTTCAGCGATTTCTTGTTTAGAATAACCTTTTTCGATTCCGATCGCCCATATTAATATCTTTGAAAAAAAACCAATCTCTAATACTTCCTCCGAATGAATCGACATTTCTGCTTTCATGACAGGGCAAAATACAGACCTTGGATTTTTTAGCTTTACAGAGTAATTATATTGCACATGGTACCTCCCAAAATCAGTTATAGAATAGTATTCTTTAACTATATTCAAAAATCCTATCATTATAATAAATTATACATTAAAAGCAAGCTATTTTGTCTTTATAAGCCGACTTTAATTAACCAATAAATATCTAAATACATGAAATAGTACTGTTTTATTATAACTTAATTGTATTTCTTTTTCTTTAGATAAACAAATACTCAATCACCATAAGATGCTACCATGTTTTTTTCTCTCGAGATCATCCCAATTTAACTGGGAATCACTTGGTATATAAGTTATAACTATATTGCGTATTCATTAACTTCTCTTTCTTCTAATATAAAAAACTGTATCGTACTATCCCTTTGGATATCTGATACAGTTTTTCGTTTAATCCACTCCTAATGCTTTAAAAACAGCATCCTCAGCTGATTGATAGAACATAATATTAAATTTAGCGAATAGTTCTGCTGGTACAGTTGGAATATCAATGGCTGCAGTCATTGGTAAAAGTATTTTCTTTGCACCACTATCAAAGCATACTTGCAGTACGTTTGCTAGCTCTTCTACCTTGTTTATTGTACCACTAATACTTATAGATCCTAATACAACCAATTGGCCCTGTACAGGTCGCCCCATTGCTCCGGAACACAATCCAATGAATGCTGCTAACGATAGTTCACTAGTTAAACCAACACCCTGCATATCTTGAATGTGCATTAAGTGATCTTTATTATTAACACTTATGGAACCACTAATGTTTTTTGCATTTGCTTTGAAGAAGCGGAAAGCTGTGTCTATGCTTTCTTTTGACTCACGTTCCCTACCTAGGCCTGTACGTTCAAACTTTCCACTACCACTTACAACTTCCGTTTCAAGTTTGTATACACCAATCATCCCTGATTTACTGCGCCCAATAGTATAAACATGACCAGGCTTACCCATACCTTCTGGAATTAAGTTACCCCCACCCTGTTCAGAAACGGAAACAAACTCTTCATTTAACGTTTCATTATCAATATAGGAGAAATGAACATCATAGAATTCCATGCCGCCGATTTTTTTTAACTGCTCTTTTACACGACGACGTCCTTCTAACGCATAGCGTAACACTTCTTCTACTTCCTCACGCGTATATTCTCCATGAGGGTACAATAGTTTCATAAAACCTGATACCGTTTTACGAACAGCAATTACGTCACGTTGATTTAGATTGTTCCCTAGTTTGAAATAGGTATCAATAACGTCTGTAAAGGAATGTTTCCGCATCTCTCTTAAATATTCTGCTAAGTAGTCTGTAATGAACCCATAATCATTTGTAAAGAACTCAGGGCGCATTTTTGGTACTTCCCATCCTGGTAAGTAATAATGCATACGATCGAAAAAGGCTGCATCATTTGCCATCGCATCCGGAAATGGATCAAATAAATGAGATGTTTTGAGTAATACGTCTACACTTTGATTAATATTTCCGACAAATACCATGGATGCACTTGCATTCTTTTCTTCACGACCACGCGCAAAAGAGCCGGATGCCATGAAATCCTTCATGATTTGAATACCATCTTTGTCTTTGAATGTGATACCAGCCACTTCGTCAAAAGCAACTGTGTCCCACATTCCAACAAGCCCAATTTGTTTACTTGCCATGTTATAGAAAAGGTTTGCTACGGTCGTTTGCCCACCGGATACTAAAATAGAGTTAGGTGAAATTTCTTTGTACACATGTGATTTACCTGTTCCACGTGGACCTAGTTCACATAAATTATAGTTGTTTTCCGCTAATGGAACTAAACGTAGCAGCATATGCCATTTCACTTTATCATCTAATTGGGTTGGTTCCATTCCTGTTGAACGAATTAATATATCAATCCATTCATCTTTCGTAAATTGTTTTCTTTGCTCCAATAAATCTACAAAGTCCATATTCGGCATTTGAATAGGATCTAAGCCTTCTATGGTAAATGGACTTACACCACGTACTTCTTCATCAAAATAGTACCCCATTTTTAAAATACACCAAATACCACCGGCAAGAAGTTTCTCATATTTACCAATATAATGAACACCTATTGGTACCCCTTTTAAACCTAGATTTGAAAATTCAGCTTCATAGACATCTCTTTTTTCATTTAGCCTAACACTTATTTTATCGATAATTGTATACTGGCCCATTTCACGAATTTTAGATTTAATCTTCTCCGCTTCATCAGGACGGACAAAATTATCGGAAAGAATCTTCTTAACTATCCCTACGCCGTCTTGAATACTATTTTCATCATCTGTGGCACAATACATCCCCAATAAGTATTCAAGTACATAAACAGGGACATTTGCCCCTGCTTTTATTTTCTTCGTTAAATCTTTACGAACAACTTTCCCACCAAAATAAGCATTTAACTTTTTATTCAAATCTTCCATCGCAACTTCTCCTCACCGCTAAAAGCCAAAATCGTTTGTAAACGTAATATCAATCGTAAATGGTATACGTTCAACGATATTTTCTACACTTTCTTCTTCATCCTCCATTACCAAGTAGTATCGCTTTGTCTTATCGTAACTTATACTCTTTAAGACGAATTTCTCTTTAAACATACGGTCTTCCGCGTCCTCTGAACGTTTATCTCCAATGATAATATTCTCGTTAGATACACGATCTCCTACTTCATCTGTAATGTATACTTTCAAACGAAGTGGGATTTTCTTATCTCCTACAGCCTCTGTTTGGAAGAAATCTAAGTATGTAATACTGTTTGTGATTTTACGTGTAATGCTCGTTAATTGCACGCCAACTTTTTTAATTTCATTTTTGCTATTTTTACTACGATCATTTTTAAATTTAATAAGTGGAACAACCACTTCTTGTAACATTGATCCACCATGAACATAATTCGCACCACTTCCTTGTTTCGGGAAGCGCTCTGCCCCTCGTGGAACGGTAACATAATAGCCGCAATCCGCACCTAAGACATAATCCATGGAGAAGGATAGTGTTCCCTGGGTATGTTCTGGCTGTTTTGATACTAAGAAACGACGTTTGTTTATGATTGGTTCTTGAGAATCATTTAACACTTTATCATGGTTTTCTAAGACGCTACGTTGGTATAAGAATCCGTGATCGGCTGTAATGTAAATTTGTGAGGCACTTACTTGGTTAACTAAATTATTTACCAATGCCAATAACTCTTTAAGCGTACTGTCCACTGCATCGAATACTTTACGTTCTGTAGCGCTCTGATCCCCATGAGCATCGATAGTATTATGGTAAATATAAATAACTTTTTTCCCTGTAAACATGTCACGATATTTTTGACGATTCCAATCTGCAATTTCTTCGTACGTTACTGCAATGGAATCACTCACATATTTATTTAAAACTGTGTTTCGATTTTCTGTACTAGAAGCTCTTAATCCATCAATGTGCACATCTTTACCTACTAACGCTAGCTCACGATGTGGTAATAGTGAGGCCATACCTAAATCCGTATAGGATGGTAACACACTTTGCATAGCGCTAATTTCTGTTGACCCTTTTCGATCCACATTTAACAAGTCACATAAGTCTTTAGCAGCTTCGTAACGTAATGCATCAGAAATAATAACAAAGACACGTTCATTCTTGTTAACGTGGTTACGAATGTAATTAGTATAGAATTGATGCTGTTGCTCAATACCATGTAATTCCCACTGATTAACACCATTGTTTTCTAACGCTTTAGACCATTGAAGAGCTAATTCATTTACATACCAATTTGTATACACATTCTCAATGACATCACGAACACTATATAAGGCTTGTACTTCTTTCGCTTTATCCAATGCAGCATAAAACTTACGGTAGCACTTATCAATGAAATGGTACTCATTATAATAGGTTTTAAACATATCTTCTGCTTCACTATAAGCGATAGTTTGTTCTAGGTCTTTTACCTTCTGTAAAAGCTGTATTGCCCAATATAAAGCTCCCAGTTCATATCGATACTCATTGTACCAATAAGACTTACGACGCTGATTTATCATCCCTTTGTAGCTCTCATAATCTTGAAGGTCCTCTGCTAGATAAGAAGCTAACGTATCAATTAAGACTACATCAAAGATTCTAAACGTATCGCAGGCTGCATAATCTTTCAGTTCCCATTCACTCATGTATTTGTTAACATCAATTTTCTTAGCTACTTCATCGGAAAGAGCTGTATAGGCTTCACGCTTATTCATAAAATGGTCCATAAACACAACGCTATTAGTTAAATTGCTTGCTACAAAAGGCTTCCATGTTGCTGGAATATTCCCTTTTAAACTTTCAGCAACATCTGTAATACAGAAGAAGGTGAATAACCCTTGTAGTGACTTATCAGAATGAACGTATCCGAATACCTTCTCAACTAACGTCCAAAAGGCTTCTACATCACCAAACTTCACAATGTTATCCCAATACTTATTACTTTCATTACGCTCTTCTTCAAATAAAACTTTTAACACTTCTTCTAGACTTACATATGTCCGTTTACATAGTGCTGAAAGGATTGCAATTGTAACTGTCTGCTCATTAAATTCTTCTAATTTGTAACTAGCAAATAGATTGTATCGTTCTTTATTATTAAAGAACTTAGTATACTTCTTAAACAACTCCCGTAAACCATCATTATCAACGCCTAAATCACGCATAATAACAGTCACTTTGTCTGTCGCAAACTCAAAACTATACTTGTATACATCTAATAACCAATCTTCACGTGACGCTGGCTTTGCCATATTTCCATAAATTAAAAAATGTGAAGCTTTATCATTTTTCTCTAGTTCATATTTCGTGGCAAATAAATTATTGGGTGTTACTTCCCAAATTCGTATACCATCTAATTCCAAGTTATGGATGTCACCCTTAAATTCTCCAGCCTCATCATACCAAAATACAATATGACGATGCTTTCCATCATTCAAAGGACGTTCATACATATCCATTAATGTACGTTGTATTTCTTTTAAATTCATAATTATTTACTCCTTTAAAAAATGAGTTAGTCAACAAAGGACTAACTCATTTTTAAATTATACTACAACTTAATGTTAGCCAATAAATTCGCCTTCAATGGCTTCTTCCCTTCACCTTGAGGCACTTCTATGTTTTGGAATTTCATGTAATTGACTTTTACACCATCATCTAAATCAATGCCAATACGTTGGTTTGCAACGTGAGCAATAACTTGATCATACTCAATACATTCTAATAATTGCTTTTGTAATTTCTCTTTCTTCTTCTTCGCTTCGGTTTTCTCACGAGAACTTCCATCACCGTCAATAATCATATCTTGACGATTCATCTCCGCTTCATACTTACGCTGTAACGTATGTAAGTAATCAGTACGAACTTGTGCTATGGTGCTCACATCATAACGATGCATATAGATTAGTGCCTTAAATCCATCCTGCTTTCCGCTATCAAATAGCCAATAAATAGGGCGTTTTTGTCCTAATAAGTTTTGATACATTTGACAATGATCTTTAAAGAACTCTTTTAAGAAATAACGACGAATTGTTTGACGAGACGTTTCATTCCCTTTTCTAACAAGCGCTTCTGCAATATACTCTAAATTTTCTTCCAGTGTAGCTTCACCAAAAAGAACACTTAAAAACTTAATAAATCGACTAACTATATCATCTTCAAAATATTCATCATCCGTTATAGGTATAACGTTATCTAAATCTACGTTAAAAATATTATAATCATTAGAGACAAAATCTCCTCCCGCAAACACTATTCCTTCTTTATCTAACGAGAAGCGTCCCAGCATACAACCAACAGAATATGAAATAAACGATTTTACATCCTTTTGAATATTTGCCAACCTAAGTGTTATATCTTCCTTATCTACAATTGGTTTCAATTCATCCGTTAATCCGTAAATGTCAATAAACAACTTGTTAATTGTACTCTCATTCTCTTGTACTTCATTAAATCTTTCATATGCATAATTACTCCATCTTTGGCCAATAGATTGCAATCTTCTATCTTCTGATAAGAATTTAACAAAGGGGTGTGTTTTAAAATCCCATGACAACTCATAATCATCCCATTCTTCTTTAGAAAGTATGATATTTCTTTCACCCAAATTTTTTATTTCTTCAACAACTTTTTTATCGTCAGGTATCTTAATTGGTAAATTTGATACATTTCCTACCTGAAAATTTAATGTAGGATTTAATACTTGCAAGAAATTATAAGTTAAATTAGTAGTTAAAAATGCTAATAAGTATACAATTAAATCACTTGATGCAAAAGCAGATGGCCCAGCGTCCCCCATTATAAAGCCCTTACCATGATATCTAATTCCAAATTTAGAAGATGAAATTCTAGACCACGTTAAACCCTCTTCAAAATATTTATGCAGATTTTTCATTTGGCCTTTTTCAAAAGCTCTTATTTCTTGTCCATCATTATAGAAATTAACAACATAACCATTGTTACCATACCATTTTCTGTACGCTCCTCCTTTGTTATAAGGAAACCACTTGAGCATGCTATTTTGAGCTTCTAATCTACTTTCCATACCAAAACCAATCTTAGTGATATTAACTTCATACCAAAGTTTTAAGAAATATTCATCATTGTGTGAAGCTACACCGATTACAGGTGTATCAATATCCACTAATTTTTTATTTTCAGCAAATATTTCCTGAACCTTTGAGGTCGCCCAATATGCAATTGGAACACCTTCTATTTTAGAAAAATCATCCTGTTTCCCCTTATAAACTCCAAATCCGCTAAAAAACCACCGTTTTTTTTGTTCCAAAGAATCTACGTTTCCCTGTTTTTCAAATAATCTTCTATACACACCATTAAAACTATCAATATTCTTATTTTTCAATACAAAAGCAACTGTGCCAAAATCCGATCCGAAGACCCCTCTTCCGAAATGTAGCATATTTATTATTGTTGATTCTGCTAGTAACTTTTCTCTGAATTTCTTATAAGTAGATAAAAACATCCAAGATGGAATATTTAGCATAGATATAAAACCTTCTTCACTACAATACCCCATACATTTTTCCATAAACATCGTACTAAAATCATTTTTCGTATTAGGATAATTCTTTTTTGCAAAATTCGACAGAACAGGCGTCATTCCTTTACTACCCATATAAGGAGGGTTTGTGAAAACCGCCTCAAACTTACTACTCATTATCTTCCCTTGTTTTATCAATGCAGGAACTCTATCTAAAATTAAATCTCTATACTCTAATAAAAACATATCCCCAACGTTTTCATCTTTCACTATCTCTGTTACTCGTTTTTCAATCGACTCAAAATCAATCGCTCCTATATTAAGAATAGCCCCATAATCTTTTGCATCTTGGAACACATCAATTAAATATTCCACATCAGCACGTCGACCAGCTTTTTCCATCTCTAATCCGTTTTCATTAATTAAGTACTCAATTGCACCTTTAGGAATTCTGTTACTCTCTTGAATAGCAACCAAATTATGCTCTAGTTTATGTCTAAAAATACGACGGTTATAACTGCGCGCTTTCATCATAACCGCAAAATAAGCTAGCTGTGCTGCTCGGTCATCAATATCTAAGCCGTATATATTTTTTTCAATAATATGTTTAGGAATATCACGTTCGGAATAACCTGCTTCTTTGTATATTTGATATAGCATATCAAAAGCGTATACAAGTATATGTCCAGATCCCATACATGGATCAAGAACTTTAATCTCTTCTGGACTTAATTCCTTGTTTTTTATTTTCTCTAGTTGTTCTTGCACCTCTGGTTCTTGTTCAGCTTCTTCTAAATAATACTTCCACTGTTGTTTTAATTCTTCATTTGGATGTGATTCTAACCATAATCGACCCAATGAGTTTTCCACCATATATTTTACAATCCATTTTGGTGTAAACAGCTGTGTTGCTGCTGGAATGTTTTCTTTTGTAATCTTTTTATTTTTCTTTAAGTCAGCAAATACTTCATCTTTTTTCTCAGAAATATAATACTGATACAACCATCCGATAATCTCTACTTGCTCTTTCCAATCATCCTCAGGAACCATTGTTACTAAGTCACGTAATACAGAACCTTCTTGTAATAACTTATCTGGAAGTAGTAGTTCTGTATAATCCTCAATTTGTTCAAACATATCTGGCAAAATCTCGTTCAACTTGTTGCATTGTTTTACTAATATGTATTTGAATAGCTCTTCCGTATTGTTCGCATCTTGTAATTCATATACAAGGTTAATGTCTAACTCTAAATCTTCAGCGTATGTTGTCACTTGAGAAACGACATCTGGTTCTACTTTCCCTTCTTGTGCAGAAGACAATACTCGAACTCCAATTGGTAAGTATTCATTAACTTACATGAAACGAATAGCAATCAGTCTGTTGAACCACGTATATGCCACTTCTTCAACAACTTGCTCGTATCCCTTTTCACGGATTTTTACAACTAATTTGTTATAGTGTTTCTTTTGATACTCCTTGAATGTACGCTCCCCAATACGAAACCCACCTTGGTACATTTCCGGCTCAACAATTTCTTTTTCTGTAATCCCTAACCCATATGCTTTTTGTTTTACGTTTTCTATTAACTTTGTCCGCGCTGTGGTAGCAAATTTTTTAATTGCAGTTTTATCCATCGTTATACCATCCTTTAAGTTATTAAGAATGAGAGGACTGTGCCTCCCGTCTTCTTAAATTAATTTAATAATCGTGTCTTCATTCCACTCATTTTCAAGTTTTTGACGAATAAGCTCCACTACATCTTCAATATCTTCTTTTGTTTTAATTTCTTTTGTTTCCGGAAGAAGATTCTGCATCGATACATTTTTGGTTTTCTTTACTTTGACCGTTGGTGTACTACCTGTTTTTGATGGAGTATCCACTATTGGTGGAACAACAACTGATGGTTTCATTCTTTCTATTTCAGTTGAAATTTCGTTGAAAAACACTGTTTTAATACGGTCGCTCTCCACTTTCATTGAAATAACATCCGCAAATTCATTAGCACAATCTAAGCGAGTTAGTAAACCTGTAAACGCTTCTTGAACACGTCCCCATAACTTATCTTTAAATTCATATTTATTTAACTCTTCTTTTACTTTTTCAAAATCCGATTTAATAACGGAACGAACCGGTTCAGATTCTTTCTCCAGTAATTCAACATACTTGTCATTAAATTTCGTTACTAAGTTAGGTAATTTATGAATATCTGAGTAGGGCTCAGCTTTTTTCAAGATACTTTTGATATCATTAATAACTTTAATTGCTTCTTGGTCTGTTACATACGTTTGACTTTTATCAAATAAATCAATTTTACTTGCCGCGTCGTCATACACCTTACGTTGATCTTTAAAGAAATCTTTAATAACCCCAACATCTTCCCCGTAATCAAGGAAGTCTTCTTCCATTTCTTTTACCTTGTTGTAGAAAGTTGTTGCATCTTTAACAGATATAATTACCTTAAACAATTCTATTCCATCTTCAAGTACTTTTTGTCCTGGATAATAACGACGTGAATAATTTGTCAATAGTAGTTCAATTGCACTCTTTTCATCACGAGATAACTCTTTAAATTTATTCATAATTCCATCTTCATCATTAGGTAATGATGAAATACCAAAGACATCTTTTGCAACGTTTTTTACTTTTGTAATTAACACTGGTGGTGTCATAATACGTTTGTTTACACGTACACGATCAACGAAATCCCGTTTTGTTAAATAATTCAGCATATTTTTATCTGTTAAGGCTATTGTCTCACTTGAAAGCTCTACACGAATGTCTTGTGCCTTTAATAGCTTAATAATAATGCCTACAATATCAATTTCATTCCACCCAAAGGGCTCTTTACTGAACTGAGTCGTAATCATTTTTACTGTTAGTTGTTGCTTACGTTCAAAAGCACGTGTAATAAAAGCATTTACATCTTGATGAGCTAATATATTAGGCTCATCTTTAGAGACGTCTAACGACATTTGAACACTACTGTTATCCAGTAACAGTTGTAAATCACGAGTATTATCAATGAACTCTTTAATGTGATTTAGATTACTGTAAAGAGAATCAATTAAAATCTTAAATCCGTCATTTATTTTCTCTCCTGGATTTCTATCCTTCCACGGAAGCAATGTACCATTCACATAAATATTAGATGAACGAATTGCTTCCGTCACTTGTGTTTTCAAGCGACCTTTACGCTCAGATACTTCACGACTTTTTCGCGTCTTAATGTCTTCAATTGTTTGAGAAGAAACAGAACCACCTTTTTGTTTTAAGTAGGCATGTATTTTCATAATTTCTTCCATCTCTTCTAAATATGATGTGTCATCTGGAAGATGGACAATTACATTTTTTTCACGAGTAGACATAGCGCGTAGCTCGGATGTGTTTAAATCCGTACCATTATCATAGTATGGAGTTAAAATTTTCAATCCAATTTCGTTATTTTGTGTACCACGAGTACGATCATCAATAATAGAATTAAACGGGAAATTGTAGCGTTTTGAATAACGATATTTTTTGTCTGCATAAATTTCTTCAAAGATTACTTCGCCAATTTTTTGAATTAGTTCCCCAGAATCGATACTCATGTTTTTAATTTCACGGTTTACATCTTGTTCGTCATTTGTTAAGAAGATGTAATCATCACCATTCTTCTGTACCAACGTTTCTTTTACAAGTCGAGTCAATGACTTTTCAAGTTCTTTCTTTAGTTCAATTTTATCTTGATCAACATGACGTACCATTAAGGTCGCAATATTTTCTAAGTTAGAAGGTAGTTCTTTTACATATTTAATTAGGAATAACAATTTTAATACTTGTATGTCTTCTGTGTTCAAACGCTCGTTGTTTTCAGCATGGATAATCACTGCACGAATACTGCTGTCTAAGAATGACTCTACCGTATCAAAGAAAGATGCTGCCGGAATTAATGCTCCCGCTTCTGTATTAGCGTATTTCACTGCTGTTTCTTGGAATGCAGCAAGTAATGAACGTTCTCCCTCAGATAAACTCTTCCCAGAAGCACCATGAGTACGAATACTATTAAAGACATGTTGTAATAAATTGAATTGGTATGGTAAAAATGGATAAATATCAACAAAATCTTCTTCATCTTTGTACATTTTCATTTCAGCAGTGTTTGTTGAGAATGTAATTAAGTTCTTTAAAATAGAGCTTTTCTGCTTGTAGAGTAACGTTAATGTTTCTTTTGCCACATCATTCTTCTCTAGAATACGTTTTTTAATAACTTCATCTACATTGGCACTGGACAGGCTTAAACGTGTATTAAAACGTCCAGTTACGCGTGAGAAGTCATTTCCTTTTACTTTTGTAACAGAATCAATGTCTTGTTGACTTGTTACAATTACCCATACTTTTCCTCCGCATTGAACACCCAACTGCTCAACAACTGTTTGTAAATTAAGCATTAATTGTGAGTTATCGCCGATATATTGGCCGATTTCATCCACAAGGAAAATAACATGATGATTTCTACCTTTACTTTCTACATATTCACGAACTTTTTGAGCAAAGCGTTCTACGCTCAATGAATAATTTTCTTCTGCTTTGTTGTACCAATTACGAGCGGATTCCTCGCTCATTTTTGTTGTAGCAGCTAATGCCCCAACAACAGAGTCTTCTTCATAATAAATATCGTAACGTGCTTCTTCCCAAGTTACACCAGACAACTCTTTGAATTTGGCTTTAAAGTTGGTATAGGTATCATCCTTCACCATTTGGCGCTCTAATTCTGCTACCCATGGAATCGAGCCACAAAATCCTTGCATCTCATTAAATACTTTATTAAATACCTTTACAATGGCATCTTTTTGGTTCTTTGAATCAGACTCACTCTTTGCATCAACATTGAATAAGACTACATCCGTTGTAACATCACTCGCTTGTTTCATATTAGCAAGAACCATTGGATCATTTATTTTTTCACGGAAGAAGTCTATTGCTTTCTTCATTTCATTATCAATCATAACCGCTTTGTTATCTAACAAATATGAAAGGATTTTTAAAAAATGCGATTTACCTGATCCGAAGAACCCTGAAATCCATACGCCCATATTATCCGTATGACCAGTAATACCTTTTTGATATGATACGTAGAAGTCTCGTATGTGACGTAATAACTCATTTGTTACGACATATTCATCTAGTTCTTGTGCAACGTTCTCTTCATTTGCTTGTCCAACTTTAATTACCCCTTTAATATCTCGATTTATATCTTTAACAAACATTTCTCTTAGTAACATAAGATTCATCTCTTCCCCAAAAATTTCACTATCTATCAATTAGTTGAAAAGCACGATAGTAGTTGTCGTCCTTAATTTCGTTAAATAATTTTAATTCTTGACCATCATATTTTCCAGGGAAAAACATAATGACAGGAACTGTATCTACTGCGCTATGTAAATTGTTTAATATGGTGTGGGAACGAATAATAGGGAACGCTTTCCCTATGCCAGTTAGGAAAACAATATCATTTGGCTCAATTTTTTCAGAAATATACTTCACAACCAAATCGCTTGATAAAGTTAAACGTAATGCTTTCTTTGTTGCATTCAGTACAAATTCACTACCGCGTTTTTCTTCCATCTCAAAATTCTTTTGTAAGTAGCCTTTTTCAGCTAATATCTCTAATACAATTTCATATAAATCAAATTCACGAATGTACACAGATGAATTGCTCGTGTTAATACGTTCTTTTAAGTACTTAATCTGTAATCGAATAAGCATTTCATCTTGTGGATCATAATCAAAGATATAATAGCCTATTTCATTTCCTAACCCTTTACTCTCACGGAAATTAGAGCTTGTTATCTTTTCACGAATCATATCTAAGCGCTGTTGAATACTTCTCATACCGTCTCACCTACCAATAAAGTGACAAATGCACCGTCGCCAATTTCTTTTAAATGTTGTTTTACATCATAACTCAAGAAAGGGACATTGATGGCACGTTCTCCTTTTTGATTTTTGAGGATACCAACCTCAAATAAGATGCGAATAAATACTTGCTGCAACTTATAAAAGGTGTAATCCTTCCATCCCGATACTACGTCTGACTGTTCTCGTTTGCACAGGAAGAAAATATTAAAATCCTTATCTGCTAACAAGAAATCCCTTAGCATGTATTTATCTTTTATTACTTCGTCCATGAACTCGTAGAAGAGACGGTCTGTCTTTATGATGGTATACAGTACAATTAACTTACTTGTTTCTACATCACCAAAAACAAGTTGTTTCATCAAAAATTCATCTAGAACTTGAAGCCTACTAGACACTATTGATGCAAACTCCTTTTTTCTACTTTCTGTTTTCACTTGATAGATATTTTCTTCAAGTATTAATTTTTTCACTTGTTCTAACATATTCCCTTCTACAACAAGGGTTGCAGCCTTTTTCATTTCTAAATAAAGCAATGGTCTTGCTTTAATTGTTGTGCTATATCTTAAATTTTCCATCATTATACTCATTCCTTCGGGCCACTTTTTATATCATAAGACTATCTTATCATTTCATCTACCTATATTGAACACATCAGAATAATTTATATTTTCGAACAGATTGATAATGACTGAACAAAATACCACACTTGTTGCATAGGTTTCTTATACGACCCCTTCTTTATATTTCCCTATAGTATCATCTAGATACTCAATCATTCAAAAAGAGCTAAATAAAAGCCCTTAAGAGAAAGCTTTGTTTTGAAAATAATACAATTCATTAAAGACCCCTTTGTTCCTTGTAGTGTAACTAACTCAATTTGATTATTTGAGCGTCTGAATTTTAATTGATATATCTCTTAAATCGATCCTTCTAAATTTCATATCAATCACTATTTATTTTTTATATATAAACATCCCTATATTCATTTTTTACAAATTTTACCATCTCATTCTCAAGAATATTGATAAGTAACATAAGAATTTTTCTCTAATATAAATTCAGTGTTCATGGAGGGGTTTTAAGCATACTTTATTCTAAAGCAACCGTAGTACGTCACTTACTTATTTAAATATACTTAATATACAAAAAAGAGCCTTTGTATAAAAGCTCTTTTTTTCACCCTATTGAAATTCGCTTTTTTTCATTCATCATAAATAATATATAAGTAGTTCTAGATATAATTTCTCTTTTATGATTAGCAATCTCAGACTAAAAACTAGTTATCTAAAATGCTGTTATACTCTTCTATTTGCTATCTTGTGCCTGATTATCGACAAAGCTCATTTTCCAACTAAAAAATTCATTCTCAGGATTTTTTTCATATCTCAATATCGCATCAAATTTATTTCCCTTTTTACTTGTTAAACCTTTAACTAACGCTTCTCCATCTTTTAACAACTTCTTAACCATTGTTTTCGTTGGCTTTTTCTTCATGGTTGCTAAAAATTTATCATTTTTCCAAACAACAAACTTGCACCCATTCTTCCAATCTGAACACCCAAAACCTTTTTGTCCTTCCACAATGGCGTTCGAACAAATTGGACACTTCCCCAAAACCTCTACCTCTTTCGGTTCTCTCGTAACATGGTGTAAGATAACATCTTGATCATTTTTAATCATTTCTACTGATTTTCTTGTAAAATCAAAGATAAAGTTTAAAAAGACACTTCGACTCACTTTCTTTTTTTCCATGTCCGACAGGGCTTTTTCTAGTTTACCCGTAAACTCCAAGTCAAACAACTCTTTCACAGGAAATGTTTCTACAATTTTTCGACCTAACTCACTACATAATAAGCTTTTATCTTTTGAAAAAATATAACCTATATCCTTCAATTTCTTAATTGTTTCCGCTCTAGTAGCTGGAGTCCCTATACTAAAACCACTTAACACAGCTTCTTCTTCATCATAGTTTTTCCCACAAGTCTCCATTACACGTAATAAAGTTTTCTCAGTATGATGCTTTGGCGGCTTTGTGACATGGGAAGTAACATCTGCATTTGTAATTTCCAGATTCTCTTTAAATTCCACAAATGGTAACATCTTGTCTTTGGATTCAATTTTCTCTACTTTACGCCAGCCTTCAACAATTTGAACACGACCTTTTGCAATAAACACACCTTTTATTGAGGAATCACTAATTTTAATTTGAATACGTGTTTCTTCATGCTCTGCTACAGGCATAAATTGCATGATAAAACGATTCTTGACTGCTGTATATACAATTTGCTCGTCACTTGTTAATGATTTAGGAAGCAAATACGTAGGCATGATAGCACTATGACTTTCAACTTTTGCATTATTGAATACTCGTTTTGTTTTAACAAAAGAGATTTCATCTTCGTACGGTAATCCTTTTTTTACTGCTTCTAAAACTTTGGCTGCTCGTCCGACTAAACTTTCCTCTAAAGCTGTACTTCCTGTACGGGGATAAGTAATATATTTTTTCTCATATAAAGACTGAGCTACTTTTAATACTTTATCTGATGTCCAGCCTTTATACTTACTTGTAACATATCCTTGTAAATTAGATAAATTAAATAGAAAAGGAGGATATTCTCTTTTCTGTTCAACCTGTTTATCTATAACTTCTCCTGAAGAACGTTGCAATATATTATATATTTCATCTAAAGTAGCCTTATTTTTAAACTTCTCCTCTTGCTCCTCCAGATAAGTTGCTTCAAATTCTTCTTCCCTTTGTGTTTTAAATGTAGCAACTAACTTGTAATAGTTCTCCGGTACAAACGTTTCGATTTCTTTATCTCGATCATAAATGATTTTCAAGGTAGGCAGTAAAACGCGCCCAATATTTAACGCTTGCCCTGTTCCTTTTTGATACTTAAGTGTAGCAACAGAAGTTAAATTTATTCCAATCGCCCAATCTGCCCATTGTCTACTTACTCCCGCATCTTGCAACGGACGTAAATCCGAGTTTGGTCTAATTTGTTTTAACCCTGCATTTACCTCATCTGGTGTCCATTCATTCAATAATAGACGATAGACTTGTTTCGGTGCTTTTATATTATAAATGACACTATCACCAATTACTTGCCCCTCACGGTCATAATCACATGCCGAAATAATAGAATCAACATCTTCTCTAAAAAGTAAAGAACGGATTATATTTAGCTGTTTTTTCGCACCACTATCAGCCTTATCTCTATCTTTCGGGCTGCTTTTTACTTTATATTGAAACTTCTCTGGAATAAAAGGAAAATTATCCATTTGCCATTTAGCCATTTTTTCATCATAGTCTTTTGCATCATATAATTGAAGCAAATGACCAAATGCCCAAGTAACAATATAATTATTTCCCTCGTAATACCCATCATTTCTTTTTTTAATCTTTAATGCATCAGCAATGTTTTTAGCTACGGAAGGTTTCTCTGCTATAATTACTGCCTTCAAAATGAATCCCTCCTAAATAATATAAGTAATTAAATTTAAAAAATTGGCATTGCTTCTACAGCATCTGTCAATTCATCAAAAGAATTCTTTAAATATCTCGTTGTAGTGGAAATATGACTATGACCTGCTAAACGACGAACTTTCTCTATATCGTTATTGGTTGCCTTTAACATCCATTTACAAAAAGTATGCCTAAACATATGAGGTGTTAATTTTTTATCTGATGTACTGTAATTTTCAATCATAGCCTGGATTCCACGAATTGAAAATTTTTCAGATCGTTGACTATAAAAAACATATGGTGATTGGTTAACTATCTCTTTGTCCTTTGCTATCTTATTTCTGAATTGAAGCCAGTCAAATACTTCATTATAAAGAAAGTTTGACATTGGTATGGTTCTTACCTTAGTCCCCTTTCCAATTACCCTAAGCTTTTTTAAATCTAAATCTATATCTGTAATCTTTAAACTTGATAACTCTTCCACACGTAATCCTGCATAAGTGAGGATATAAATAATAGCTCTATCTCTCCGATACTTTTCTTCAGGATTTACTCCTCTAGTCTTTACAGGATACTTCCTCATTCGCTCCAATAAGGCTTCAAACTCTTTCTCTGTCAGCCACATGATCTTCTCATATTCTTCATCTGCTACTTTTAAATCTTTAATATCTATCATAGGATTTACTTTGATATACTGTTCTCTTTCAGCCCAACTAAAATAACTCCTGAGAGTATTTAAACGACGATTTATCGTACTTACGGACAATGCTTTACCTTCTCGAGGATTTAACATAGCTCTTATCCATTTTTTAATATCATTACTTATTACATAACTATCTGGATTTAATCTCATTTCTTGAAAGAAAATTTGCAAATCGTTGATATAGGATAGTAATGTATTCTGAGATTTTCCTTTATCAATTAAATACTTACGATATTTATGTAGCATCTTCCCACCTTCTTATATTATATGTTGAGTTATAAGTAAACAAATTTATAAAAAACAAGTAATTCCCTATACATTATACGACGAGTTTAAATGCAATATCAATAGAAACTCAACGCATAATGTATATTATGTGTTGTGTTATTAACTAATAAGAAATAACTCTATTTTCACGGAAAATATTCTAATTAAAATCATACTACCAAATAAAATGGAATTTATTACTCTTAACTAGTATTATAGACTTATAGACTTATTGACTTATTGACTTAAAACAAAGAAAACACCGCTTAAAAAAACACAAAAATAGACCAATTACCAATTCCTATATTGAACTGAAGCATTTATATAAAGTATAAGTTAACAGAGGGATTACTCTTTCTTTAAGTTCTTCGAATGGTCCGAATGAATTGTCCAATACAAATAAAATTTAACAACCTCCTAAAAGTAGAAAATAAAACACACTCTAAATTTATTGCCTCTAGAAAATAGAAAAAGGAGTACATATTTATGCAAAGAAATCTTACATTTTTTTTAGGAATTTTTCTAATTATTAGCTCTATACTAAGAGCAATCAACCTTTTTGTCCCAAATCCAATTTGGTTATTTTGCATATCTGTATCAGCCTGCTTATTTGCCCTTGTTGATTTTATTATGGAATTGGAGCTGAAAAAATTAATAACCTGGGTTAAATGGGTAGATATCGGAGCTATTCTAATCTTTATTCTCCCTCTTGCACTATCGAATTATAGTTTAAATACTGAAGACATTTTAAAAACACCTACTGACTTCACAACCTTATTAGCCTTTGGCCTGGTTATCACAACAATTGGAAAGAAAAATTCAAATTACTTAGAAAAAACAGTTAACGAAATAAAGACGAAGTATTTCGTAGAAGAAGATAAAAAAATACTCAACATGGATAGTAACACAACCAAACAAGCAATGAAGGACCTAGCATTAGCAGAATACAATACAGTTTTAAGGATAAATAAAATTATAATTGAATTAAAAAAATGCGATTCTATCGCTAGTTATAACCAAAGAATTCATGATGGATGGGGTTTATTTCATGAATCATTTTCCTATTATGCGATAACTCAAAGCACTCCATTTTACGATTTCAAACTTAATGAACTTTTCATGTCTTTCTACAGTGAAATTGGAAATGCATCAGAATGTTTTAGTACATTATCAAATCCAGATCACACAAGGAAGTTAGCTGAAATTGACTTTTTAAATATAGAAATAGAAATAACACAATATGCAATTCTTCCTAACCATAATACTCTTAGCGAAGGATATGACTCTATAAAAAAAGCATTGAAGTATTGGCAGGAATTAAAAAATTTAGCTTCTTATCACTATGAAACTATTGGTTTTAAGAGTGAACTAAATGAAGAAATAAATTAGTTCACAATTCGAATTGTCTTTATTCAATTATACATATTTTTCATGATTAATAATTCTCTCCATTAATTACATGTAACTCTAAAAACTTTCTAAATTAATACTTATTTTGAAAGAACTAAGGAGGACAGTTAGTACTGGTAAGGTAATTAACTATCCTCCTTTTTGTTTAAGATATAACTCAAAATACTTCTCGATACCCAGTCTTATAGCCAAGTAAATAAACCACTGTGATGTCACTGATCATACTAGTATCTGCTCTATTCCTACGCGTATTAAAAAATCCTTCGGTCTAAAATTTCCTTTTTCGTCATCAGACATTGTATTAACTATTTAATTATAATTTATATATTAAGCCGAATTCACTTGCTATATCATAAGTTAATTTAGCAAGGACTCGCTTATCCAACTCATCTGCTGAAACATAGTTAGAAGTAATCAGCCTTAGAATTTCTTCTTTTCCAGTAAACAAATGTGGATAAGAACTATAAATAGAATTCACAAAATCTTCATTATAAATTACTGACTTTAACAATATTTCAGCAACATAATCTTTATGTAAATTATATATCTCATTTAAATTAAAATCACGGATATTCCTTTTAGCCTTTTGATAAGATTTATTTGACCCTTTGCCCTTCTCCACCCTAAAGCCAATATCAAATACATCGGAATTATTGTTTAGAATTCCAGTGAAATCCACTACTTCTTTTTTAAATTTAACAGTAAAGCTAGCTTTTTGATCAAACCCCTCAATATACGGATGAAGATGAATATTTATATTAAATCTTTTCCTACCTTTTAAAGATGAATTACATAGATGACAGCAAGGTATCAAATTGTAAAAGGATATAGATAGAAATGGATATGTTCCTTTATCATAGAAATGATCTAAGCTAGCTCTCATCTTTCCATTTTCCATTTTTAAAGTATGAACATATTGTCTATTACAATATGGACATACTTTAACATTTAGCCTCTCTGTTAATGCATATGCTCCCCAAGATTTATCACGTTTACAAAAATTATCATAGCTAAATATTTTTTTTAATCCCTTATGCAGGGGCGATGCTGGCTCTTGATTACTTTCAGGAGCACTATAGAGCAAGTCACTATAGTTTGTTTCTACATGTTCTATGATTTTTTGTAATACCATTGGCTCTCCACATAAAATATCTGGTGTTTTGAGCATAAGATATTTAATAAATCTGCTATGCTTATCCTTTTTTTTCTGAAGTAAATCCCCACTATATTCACTAGATAAATCCTCATCATATATTTCAGTTTCATATTCTTCAAATCTTTTCTTCATGTATTCCATAGAGTATTTCTCTTTATGCTGTAGTAATAGCTCTTCTATATCAATTTGATTATTCAAATTTAATTTAATCATTTTTTACTTACCACGCTTTTTAGTTTCTTTAACTCCCCTTCTAATAAAACAATTCTTTCTTCAATACTTACCGCATTAAGAGAAAATCTATCTTTTAACATATTCGCTATTTTATTCCTCAGTATAGGCTCACCAATATTATTAATTACATATTCAATCTCTATCCTGCTTTTTCTTAATTGCTTATCATTCCCATTTATCAACAAATCAATAACATAATTTATCTTATTTTTAGCAAATTCTCCAATTAAACCGTCTTCTAAGAAAAAAGAATGAGAAAACAAACTATGAATATTGGCTGCAAATGTTTTATATTGCCCCTCTAGATTCTTAATAACAACACTGTCTTCATTTATCCTTTTTAAAAATATAACATTAGAACTTGGCAAATCAGAAACGATAAAAGGAGAATTAGATGTCATTATAATTTGAAGAGATTCTACCCCATGGCCATAGAAAATTTCTCTCAAAAAAGAAATTATGCTAGATAAAAAACGCTTTTGCCATTGTGGATGAAAGTATAGTTCCCCTTCATCTATAAGTATTATTACGTTTGGATTAAAAGTTGATTGTTTTATTAGTGAGTAAAATCGAGAATATAAATTAAGCATAGCCGTTTCCCCTGAACTTAAATTTCTCCATTCAAATGCTAAATAAGAATCACGTCCTATTGATTGGCTATATATTTTATACAACTCCTGAAATAAACCAAGATCTTTCTTTAATGACATTACAATTGAGCCTCGGTCAACTTTAAAATTCCCATTCCAAATATTATTATCAAAATATATTAAAATCCCAATTAACCCCTCAAAAAAAGCAACCTGTTCTCTAGAATAGCTTTCATTTCTTATCGAATACAACATATATTTTAACCACATTAAACATTTATCTGACAAAGTATATTTTTTATTTATTTCACGGAATTTCTTGTATGATTTTTCCATAAAATAAACTAAATTCAAGCGTGGTAGTTCAAGAAATAGTTGCTGCATCACTCTAAGAATTAAATTCCTCATAAAGTATTTTTCATAAAAAAAGTCTTCATTTCCTTCATATACAACATTATTCAATTCTTCGAACAACTCTTTGAAAAATTTAGTAAATTCAAACTTTTGCATCTCCCTAAGCATCGGTTGCATGTCAACTTCTGAAATTTTTATTGTAATATCATCAGGTAATGGGAATTTCACTTTACATAGTTTTTTATCCTCACTTGTAACAAATTGAACTTGCCGCTGTATTTCTTTAAGACGATGAAATTCCAACTCACTTTTCATGGTAAAATAACTCTTTCGAAAGTCTTCTTTAACAAGATAATTGGTCGAAATATTCATTAACTTGTCCTCATAATGTATCTCTTCAAAACCATTATCAAAAATACTTGAATAAAAAATAAAGTCTAATTTAGAGATTTCCCCTATTTCCTTTATTTCTTTTAAGATATATTTTGCATTCGTATAGTTCTGTATATTGATTTCCATTTCATTATGACAATAAATATGTAGGGAACCTAAATTATCTTGAAAAACAATAATAGCAAAAATATCTTTCATAAACGGAGTACGCAATGCGATATTCTTTTTTATAAAATTCAATATAGATGATTTACCAACACCATTCTCACCTACTATAGCCGTTATATTTTTTACATCTGTTTCCTCACCATTATTTCTCCCTAAATTAAAAAATCCTGGAAAATAATTTGGATTATTGTTAATCATAAGCGTTTGAGATTTAGGTGCATATTCTAAACAAAAATGACTACCAAAGTTTAAGTTCTGATTACAAAGTACATAATGCTCCTCTGGAAACCATATATAAACTAACTCCATGTTTTTAAACATCCTTTCTCGATTAAACTATTTTAATTACATTAATCTGTAAAGTACTTTACCTATCCTAAACTTGACTTAAAATGTTTTTTGTACATAAATCAATTTTGCACACTTGTTTAAATAGCTTCATCCTTGATTTGAGAGGTGATCTCCAACACTATTAATTTATGCACATATATTTTTTGTAGATAACGTCCCTAAACCTTCTGTTTTCTTTAATACTTTCTCCAGCTCTTCATTCTCTAAATACTTACCAGCTGTTTTCATTAACGTAATAAGTTGTCCTTCTGTATAACGCTTCGGTGGTTGTGTTTTTCCCTCTTTCACTTTCACCTTTACAACTTTTCCTTCTTCACCTTCAGCTACAATTGGAAGAATGGTTTCGTCATCTTTATCGTCTTGGAAAATAACTTTACGCCATCCTTCTTGAATTTGCTGTTTTCCTTTTGAAATGAATTCAGCACGTTCATCTACAAGCGTTACAATTGTTGTATAGTCAAAGATTGCAACTTCATAATGAGCTGCAATAAGCCTTCTTACGATCATATCGTAAATTTTCTTTTCATCACCTGATAATCTGCTTGGGTTTGTAACTTGCTCTGTCGGAATAATGGCGTAGTGATCTGTTACTTTCTTTTCATTCACATAACGCTTATTATTCATAATCGATTCAACCGGAGCTGGTAATAAACCTTTATATTCATCAAACTGACTTAACTTCTGTAAAATATCAGGGAATGTTGCCGCTTCACCTTGTGTAACATAGTTGGAATCCGAACGAGGATAAGAAACAATCCCTTTTTGATATAGTGCTTGCGTTATATCAAGCGTCTTTTTCGGTGAAAACTTAAAGGCTTTATTTGCCGTTGCTTGCAGTGATGATAAGTTAAATAAAAGCGGCGGCTGAAATTCTTTACGCTCCGTTTTCATTTCCTTCACTACTGCCGTTTTACCTTGGCAAAATGCCGCAATTTTATTCGCCATATCAGGGTCTTTTAAGCGGGATTCACTATCCTTCTCCCATTTCCCCTCATACTTCTTTCCTTCTATATTAAAGGTTGCGAACACTTCCCAGAACGGCTCTGACTTAAAGTTTTCTATTTCCTTTTCACGCTTTACGATTAACGCGAGTGTCGGTGTTTGTACACGACCAGCTGAAAATACATCATTCATTCCTTTTTTCTTTAGCAAAATACTAAACACACGCGATGCATTCATACCAACAACCCAGTCAGCACAAGATCTTGTGTATGCTTCGTAATACGTATTAATCGTGTCTGATTCATCAAGCAAGTTTTTAAATCCTTGGTAAATAGCTTGCTTCGTTAAAGAGGAAATCCAAAGACGCTTCATTGGCTTTTGCACGTTGCAAAGGTTAATAATATTTCGTACAATCAATTCCCCTTCACGCCCAGCATCGCCCGCGTGAATAATTTCTGTTACCTGTGGATTATGTAACAGCTGTTTCACAACGTTAAATTGCTTATACTTCGACTTTGTTACTTCAAATTGAAAACGCTCTGGAATCATCGGTAACGTATCAAGTGACCATTTTTTCCACTCTGCGTGATAATGTTCTGGATTACATAACTGCGTCAAATGACCAATTGCCCATGTACAGTACGCTCCATTTGGAAATAACTCATTCGCTTCTACTTCTAAATATCCATCTTTCCGGCGATATTTAAATTGTGAAACAAGAGCCAAACCTTGATCTGGTTTCTCGGCAATAATTAATTTCATTTTATAACTCCCTATCTGTATTCCACTGTTACTTTCATTGTCTATCTGTTTAGAAGCGATGATAAAACAACAATCTTATTTATCATTCGCGGGTTGTCCCAAGTAATGGGATAACTATAATATTATACGCTTATTCTTTATTGCTTCACAATAGAAACTCATTATATAACACTTTCTTTCACATGTTCACACGTAAAAAAATCAAACGCCACCTTGCTTTCATTTATGAAATTGTGCAGATAATATGCAGATATAAATAAGCATAAGTACTCTCTATATGAACATATGATGAAGTGAATGATAGGACAGGGAGGTATCATGATGTTTGCTTATACATTAACTGCCTTAATGCTTTGCTGTATCTCAATTATTATTACATCATATATTTCGAAACGTAGTGGTACCCTAATGGAGTATATGGTATTTATTATGTCTTTTAGTATGAGTATCGGTTTAAGTATAGGTTTTTATTTAGGTATTCTATTTAAAGGAGAATTGCTATATTCTACTTTGCTTGCGATTTTAATTAGTGGTTGTATCGGCTTTTTAGTTGGTCTACGTTTTCATCTATATACTGCTTTAGAAGGAATGTTCTCTGGGGTAATGGCAAGTATGATGGGAGCAATGATTACAGAAATGCTAAATGCGCAACAAGCTCATAGTATACTGTTTATCAGCCTTTTATTTACTATAACGATTACTATGTCATTTATAATTCAAATTTTATCAGAAAGGTTTTCTACTGTGATCCACCGATGCTTTTTGTTATTGCTTTCAATTAGTGTTGTAATTATTGTTTCGGTATTCATAACATTCCCCGATTTTACTCCTTCAACTTCACACGAGTATAAACAACATATGCACTAACACTTAAAACAAAATTATTAAATCAGAAACCTTAGAAGAAGCGATACTTTTAGGTATGCAAGAGGATTTCTCTGTAACGAATGTATTAGCAGTTCTCCTATTTATTAGGGCTTTATTTCTTAAGAAACAATAACACTGTGATTATTAAATTAGAAAAAGGTAACCAAAATCCCCTTCACAAAAAAACGTATGATTGTGTATAATAAGAACTAATGTTCCTTTCGAGGATTCACTAAACCTAAATTACACTTATATATCAAATAGAAGAGGATTGATATACCATGAAAATTGATAGACCCAAAATTTCACCAGAGTTATCTTCAAAAAATTTTCAAGATATTTTTTATGAAGAAGATCCTACACTAGAAATGTGTGAAATTATCGATTCCACTTTCGAAAATGAATCTGTGGATAGAGTACGATTATATGATGCTGTGATAAAGAATTGTAAGTTCACGAATACAGACTTTAGCAATATTGATATTACAGATGTTTGTTTTGAAAACTGTGATTTATCAAATGTTAATTTAAGCAATTCTTCTGTTCACAGAGTCGAATTTAAAAACAGTAAATTAATCGGGGTTAATTTTGCAGAATCTAGCTTAGGAAATGTTAAATTTGAGAATTCTATTTTGAACTTAGCTGCATTTGGAAATTCTAAACTAGAAAAGATTGTATTTAATGAAACTTCATTAAATAGTGCAGATTTTTTTGACTGTAAACTAAAAAAAGTTGAATTCCAATTATGTAGCCTTGACGAAGCTAATTTTGACCAGACATCACTGAAGGGGATCGATATTAGTTCTTCTAATTTTAATACTCTGACAGTTTCAGTGAGCGATTTAAGGGGATGTAAAGTATCTACATATCAAGCTGTTCAGTTTGCGACTTTATTAGGATTAATAATTAAAGATTAGTATTTCGAAGATAAAAAGAACCCTATCCCGAATCATGGATTTTTTAATTGTCCACGATTCGAGATAAAGTTCAAATAAATTAGCGATGACTTTCTTATTATTTAACTACAGCTTGTTTTCCTTTGACATGTTCATTATTTACACTCATAAACGCTTCAATCTCTTCAACTTCTCTAATGATATCTTTTGACAAGTTTTCATGTCCGTCTTTCGTTACAAGAATATCATCTTCAATACGAATGCCAATTGATTCTTCTTCAATATAAAGACCAGGTTCAATTGTAATAACCATACCTTCTTCTAATACTCTATCTTTGTATGTCCCTACATCATGCGTATCTAAACCAAGGAAATGGCTGACACCATGATAATAATATTTTGATAACTCTTCATCTTCTTGAATTAAACCAACCGCTTTACACCCTTCTGCAAGTACTTTTTTAGCATGCTCATTTAATGCAGCGAACTTTAAGCCTGGCTTAATAATCTCTGTTGTTTCTTTTAATGCTTTTAATACAATATTATAAATTTGTTTTTGGCGACTAGAGAATGTTCCATTTGCCGGGAATGTATAACTAATATCAGCGTTATAGTAGTCTTTTTGAGCGCCTAAATCTAGTAATACTAAATCACCATTTTGAATTTGCGCATCATTATCTTCATAATGAAGAACTGTAGCATTTTTCCCACTTGCCAAAATTGTATTGAACGCATGATGCTTAATGCCAGATGACTTCAGTGTGAAATCAAACTGAGCTTCTAATTCATATTCCATTATGTCTGCTTTTGCATGCTTAAGTACATTGTAAATACCGTCTTTCGTTACAGCAATCGCTTCTTTCATAATTTCAATTTCTTCTTCTGTTTTAAACACTCGCAATTCACAAATATTCGGATATACATTACCAATTGTTACGTGTGGATATTGTTCTCTTACATGTTTAGCAAATGCTAGCGTTTTTGTCTCTGTACCATTCCACTCACGACGCTCTAAATCTAAATATAGATGCTTCACATTTTCTGTGAAGAGTATATTTGACATTGTCTTCTCAAAACTATCTAAATATACAACTTTCTTTATACCAGAAATTTTCTCTGCTTCTTCTTTAGAAACTGTTTTACCGACCCATTTTTCCATTACTGGATCTGATTTTTCAATGAAAAGTGTCTCTTCTACACAATTCCCAAACTTTTTCAGCATAAAAATAACATTTGGTTCATCGATTCCTGTTACATAATAAAAATTCCGATTCGGCACAAACTTATAATGTGCATCCGCTGACATATGAGGTGCTTGACCAGCAAATAAAATTGTAATCGATTCATCTGGTAATGTGTTTACTAATCGTTCTCTATTTTGAGCAAAAAATGTTGATTTCATAATAATCCCCCTAGCGTTCTATGTATGATTAAAAAATAATTATCTAATCAATTCATTTTATTATTGTTACAATTTTTCGTCAATTTTTAACCTTTTTTGATGGTGTTGACATAATTAAAATTACACGTTACAATAACTATACATTAGTAAGCAACTAATGTATTTAAATTAAACTAGAGGTGAAACAAATGAAAAACATTTTATTCCGTATTAACGAATTATCAAAAAAAGAAAAAGCAAATGGATTAACAGTTGATGAAAAACAAGAACAACAAATGCTACGTCAAAACTATACACAAACATTTCGTGGAAGCTTAGATTCCATTTTATTAAACACAAAAATTGTTGATCAAAAACACCAGCCGCATTACAAGATGCTCAAATACGTTTAAAATTAAGCAAATGAGTTCCGCGCAAAAGAATTTCAATAAAACATAAAAAGAGCTGGATTTCCTATTTAGAAATTCCAGCTCTTTTTATTGTTTTTTCTAATTTAGCATACGAGCGATACATAGCAATTCTCCACGATACAATCATTGCAAAAGCGAGTAAAAAAAACATTCCACTTAACTCTGCTAAGTCAATCGATTGACTTAAATACGATTTCATTACTACTCGCACTGCTAATAATCCAACTAAAATAAATATAAATGCTTTTGACGGTTTCATATATATTTGTTCATTTTTTATTTCAAACTTCGTTGTTTTAATAAGGAATATAGAGAAAATAAGTCCTACAGTAATTGCTTCTACTATTTCTAATGACGTTAACCGAAACGCTGGTAAGAAGTACATCATAGCACCAGTACTCATAAAAAATGGGGGCAATATAATTTTCTTTTTCGTTACCGGTTTTTTCGCTGCTTTAAAGCGAAGAAACATGACACCAACAGCCATACAGACTGCTACAATACTTGATAAAAGTGCTATCATACTTTCCACTCCTATCTATTTAAATGACTTTTTGAGCAAAATCATAAATTAATAAGTAACTACAAGCACCATTATAGAATTTCTTCATTATATCCCTCCTGCTGTAAACTTTCCATATTCGCTGCAATCATTTTACACAAAGTTTATGAATGGAATATGAACAAAATATTACATTCAATTTTCAAACAAAAAAGCCATTTTGCAATTAATATTGCAAAATGGCTTTTAACTTATTTTAAATCGTCATTTGTAAAAGCACCAGGTAGTAACTGCTCAACAGTCACTTCTTTTTCATCGCCTTTTACATTCGTTAGTAATACAGGCATTTTCGGATCACAGAATTCAGCAATTACTTGTCTACAAGCACCACATGGTGAATTTGGTCCGTCCGTTTCTCCTGTAATAACTAAGTAACTAAAGTCGCGCTCACCTTCTGATACTGCTTTAAAGATTGCTGTTCTTTCTGCACAGTTACATAAACCATAAGAAGCATTTTCTATATTACAACCAGTATAAATTTTACCTTCTTTCGTAACTAATGCTGCCCCAACAGGAAATTTTGAATACGGAATATATGC
Source organism: Bacillus cereus group sp. Bc031 (assembly GCF_027716265.1). NCBI lineage: Bacteria > Bacillati > Bacillota > Bacilli > Caryophanales > Bacillaceae > Bacillus > Bacillus cereus group sp. Bc031. Next base: position 25,931 of record NZ_JAQFUL010000024.1, on the reverse strand, counting down.
TTTCTCTAACATCTTATTTGCTTCTTCAATATATTTTTTCTTATCCATATTATTTCCCCCTCAAAGTAAGTGTAATTATGATTAGTCAGTAATAACTGTATGAACTAATTTAGGAGCCACTGCTGTTTCAGCGATAGAAATGTTCTCATAAATTTTCGCTTTTACATCTTCTACATTTTCGCGATTTGCATAAATCGTTACGAATGGCTCGCCTTCTTTTACTGCATCTCCAACTTTTTTACGTAACATTAATCCTACTGCTAAATCGATTTCATCTTCTTTTGTTGCACGACCAGCACCAAGTAGCATAGCTGCGATACCGATTTCATCAGCAACAATGTTAGAAATAACACCTGAAGTTTTAGCAGGTACATCAATTACATATTTCGCTTGTGGCATTTTTTCTGGATTGTCTACAATCGAGCTATCTCCACCTTGATTGCTTAAGAACTCTTTAAACTTCTCAGTTGCTTTTCCGTTCTTCATCACTTCAATTAACATTTCACGCGCTTCTTCTAATGTATTAGCTTTTTTCGCAAGTACAACCATCTGACTTCCTAATACGAGTACTAATTCTGTTAAATCTTCTGGACCTTCACCTTTTAATGTATCAATTGCTTCTTTCACTTCTAGAGCATTACCAATCGCAAATCCAAGTGGTTGTGACATATCAGAAATAACAGCCATTGTTTGACGTCCTACATTATTTCCGATACGTACCATTGCATGTGCTAATTCTTTTGCATCTTCTTCTGTTTTCATAAACGCGCCAGCACCTGTTTTTACATCAAGTACGATTGCGTCAGCTCCAGCTGCAATTTTTTTACTCATAATTGAACTTGCAATTAGAGGAATTGAGTTAACAGTTCCTGTTACATCGCGTAATGCATAAATCTTTTTATCTGCAGGTGTTAAGTTTCCTGTTTGTCCGATAACAGCTACTTTGTCACGGTTTACAATATCAATGAACTGCTCTTTCGTAATTTCAACGTGGAATCCTTCTACTGCTTCTAATTTATCAATTGTTCCGCCCGTATGTCCTAAACCACGACCAGACATTTTTGCTACTGGTACATCTAAAGCAGCTACTAATGGCCCTAATACTAATGTTGTTGTATCACCAACACCACCAGTTGAATGTTTGTCTACTTTAATTCCTTCAATTGCAGATAAGTCGATTGTTTCTCCAGACTCCACCATTGCCATCGTTAAATCTGCACGTTCGCGATCTGTCATATCTTTAAAGAAGATTGCCATTGCAAGTGCACTTACTTGATAATCAGGTATACTTCCGTCTGTATAACCATTAATAAAGAATTTGATTTCTTCAGTTGTTAATTCTTTGCCGTCACGTTTTTTCGCAATAATATCTACCATTCTCATTACAATCACCATTCCTTTTTATATGATATGAATCTATTAAAATAATAAGCCTACGATTGTTGCTGATAAGAAGCTTACTAATGTTGCACCGAAAAGTAATTTCAAACCAAATCTTGCGACTACATTCCCTTGCTTTTCATTTAAGCTCTTAACTGCCCCTGCAATAATTCCAATTGAAGAGAAGTTTGCAAATGAAACTAAGAATACAGATATAATCGCTGTCGTTCTATCTGAGAAATTAAAGTTTCCTTGTGCTAAATCTGTCATAGCGACAAATTCATTTGATACTAATTTTGTTGCCATAATATTTCCGGCATTAACTGCTTCATGCCAAGGTACACCCATAATAAATGCAAATGGTGCAAATGCATAACCGAGAATTTCTTGGAATGAAATACCGATTACACCTTTAAATACTGCATTAATGAATGCGATAAGAGCAACGAAACCAATTAACATAGCTGCTACTGTAATCGCAACTTTAAATCCATCAATAATGTATTCCCCTAATACTTCAAAGAAAGTCTTTTTTCTTCTTCTTGTACTTCTAACATATCTTCTTCATCAGTAACTTCATAAGGATTAATAATAGAAGCAATAATAAAGCCCCCGAATAAGTTAAGCACTAAAGCGGTTACAACATATTGCGGTTTTAATAACACCATATACGATCCAACGATAGACATGGAAACGGTAGACATTGCAGATGCACATAATGTGTACATTCTTTTCTCTGGCAATAATCCTAATTGTTTCTTAACTGAAATAAACACTTCAGATTGCCCTAAAATCGCGGAAGCAACAGCATTATATGATTCTAGTTTCCCCATTCCATTTACTTTACTTAATGCTAGACCGATAGATTTCACAATAATAGGTAACACTTTAATGTGCTGCAAAATACCGATTAAAGCTGAAATAAATACAATTGGCATTAATACACTTAAAAAGAATGAAAACTCTTTTTGATTTACTAATCCACCAAATACGAAATTTACACCGTCAGCGGCATATTTTAATAGCTCTCCAAAACCATCTGCTATTCCGCTAATTAATATATTCCCTACACTTGTATTTAATAATAGAAACCCCAAAATGAATTGTAATATAACCATCGTTATGATTGGACGATATTTGACTTTCTTTCTATCATTACTAACAAGCCAAGCGATACCTAAAATCAATACGAGGCCAAAAACACCGATTAAGTATTTCATAAGCCGTCTCCTCCCGCGTTCGTATCCGCTTACATTTCTTTCAATTGTTAAAGCAATAGATACACTTTACTTTGTGTATCTATTGCCCTTGACTTCACTAATGATTAGTAGTTATCTGTAGCACCTTTTGCATCATTTAATACGATTGCAACACTAGCACTTGCTCCAATACGAGAAGCTCCAGCAGCTACCATTTTGTCTGCATCTTCACGTGTACGAACACCACCAGATGCTTTTACACCAACGTTTGGTCCTACTGTTTTACGCATTAATGCGATATCTTCAGCAGTTGCTCCGCCAGTTGAGAATCCAGTTGAAGTTTTTACGAAATCAGCACCAGCTTTTACTGATAATTCACAAGCGCGTACTTTCTCTTCATCTGTTAATAGACAAGTTTCAATGATTACTTTTACAAGAGCTTTTCCTTTTGCTGCTTGTACTACTTCATAAATGTCTTTTTCAACAAGTTCGTCGTCGCCATCTTTTAAAGCGCCTACGTTGATTACCATGTCAACTTCAGTTGCACCTTTTGCGATAGCATCTTTTGTTTCAAATGCTTTTGTTTCAGTCGTGCTTGCTCCTAATGGGAAACCGATTACAGTACAAACATCTACATCATGTCCAGCTAGTTCTTCAGCAGCTAGCTTTACCCATGTTGGGTTAATACAAACAGAAGCGAATTTATATTCCTTTGCTTCTTCGATTACTTTCATAACATCTTCTTTTGTAGCATTAGCTTTTAAAATTGTATGGTCAATTAACTTTGCAATATTCATTATCTTCACTCCTCATATCTTTTAACAACTTCATTCTAACTCTTAGTTGAACAAATGTAAATATACTTTTGGAATTTTGTTCATTCTTTTTAAAAAGGAATTTCCTTCTAGTAAATAAAGCGCATTCTAACTAAGAAATACTTCATATATAAATTCAAATTTTTTATATTAACAATGGTAGTATGTATCTCAATATCCATAATTATTTTAAAAAAGGCAATTTGTATTCAAAAATAATCCCATAATTCATACATAACAAAATAAAAGGCTTTCTCAAAATGAATATCTTGAGAAAGCCTTTTATTTCTAATCTTCTTTTTGATAATGTAACAATTCTTTCGCCGTATGCTGATCGATAATTAATACATTTGCATATCCGCCACGTAACGCACCATCAATTGCTTTTATTTTTCTATTACCACCTGCAACTAAAATAGAGCGTTTCTTTAATTTTAGTTCTTCTAACTCAATTCCGATGGTTCGCTTATTAATTTCTTCACTACTAATATTTCCGTCTCCATCAAAGAAACGTGAACAAATGTCACCGACCGATTGTTTTTTGAGTAAACTCGTTTCATCCTTATCGAAATAACCTAATCGGAATAATAGCGCTTCGTCTCGCACTGTTCCTACAGTGAAAATTGCAATATTCGCTTGTTTCCCCATTTCGATAATGTGATGAATATGTCGATCCTGCTCTACTAATTCTTTTGTCACTGCATTATCAAATATAACTGGAAGAGGTAGATTTCTTGGCGTCGTTTGAAAAGCATCTGCAAATAATGCAATGGTTTCATTTGCATATGTATTTACACTCGAATGGCTAATACCACCTTTTAGCTGGACAACTTCTACACCTTTTACATGTTGTGGTACGATTTTTCTAGCGATTTCATACATCGTCATTCCCCAGCTTACACCAACGATATCACCGTTTTTAACCGTCTTTTCCATATACTCAGCTGCATATTTACTTATATACTCTGTAATCGTTGCATATTCTGGCACTGGGGAAAATACAACATGTGCTTCTAACAAGTTATATTTTTCTTTCAGTAAATTGCCGACATTATCTAAATCAGCGAATGGATCGGCTATACTAATTTGAACAAATCCTTTTTCTTTCGCGTACTTTAATAGTCTAGAAATTGTCGGTCTTGAAATATTTAATTTGTTAGCAATTTCTTGCTGACTATAATCTGATTGATAATATAATCTTGCAACTTCAACACTTAATTGTTGTTTATCTTTATCCATAGTAACTCAATACAAATCCTTTCCTGTATTTCCTTTTCGTTACAAGCATTATACAGCTTTATGCAAAAAAATTCGACTACCGAATTTTATCTAACTGAACTTCAACTACACTTACTTTATGAAATGAAACATTATCGTGTAGATTTATTAACTCAATATAGTTACGCGTGAAACATGTAAATCGATTATCATTTAATTCATGCATTTTCTGCAATAACGATAATAAGCCCATTCAAAAATGTACGATAGAATCAAGTTATTTAACATAGAAAAGTTGTATATGAGGCCTAGGATATCAAAGACTGTTTTTCTCATACTTACGGAATTTCCGTTCGTTTTTCTGTAAGAGATTGAACGAATAAAGCAATAATTTTATTATATAAAATACAAAAGTTCTACTGAACAAAGAATATAAATTATGTATCCATAGAGATGCAATCCCACTCTTCATTTTTATAATTGATTAGCCAAAACAAGCCCCTTCTTCTTTCAATAACAATACTTTCCTGCATACCTGCAGTTGATTCTCTCGCATTCATTCTATCATGTACACAAGCCCAATGAAGCCGATAAACGAGGTCAGCCTCGTCCAAAATCTCTTCTGCATTTCGCAATTTTGTTTTTCCGAAAAATTCGTTAAAAGAACTGCAATCAGAAACCAGTTTAATTGCATAATGACAGTCACAGATTTCTTTTGGAAATTCCAGTGTATTCACGAGACCTATTGACCAAAGCAAAACCCATTGAGCTTCATACTGCCATGCAATCTGTATCGCTTCTTTCTCTTCAGGTTGCTCTGAATTTAGAAAATTCCTTTCCTGCATCGTTAATGATTCAACCACATCAAATTGATTCAGCAGCTCCATGACGAACTCTTTGGAAGTTTTCAAATCACCTTCTTGAGCAACATCACAAGCATATTGTATAACAATCAGCAAAGCTACTGCTCTCTTCGCAATCTCTTCTCGACTTCTTAACTGAATGCTTGTCAAAGGAGGCAATTGAGGCAATCCTTCGATATATGGAATCCCTTTATCTTGCAGGTAGCTTATAGATTTCTGTTTTCTTTTCTCCCCATCGGTAGAAGCACTACTCTGTCCCCTTACTTTGTTCGTACATGCTTGAGGAGTAAATTCTGAAGGACCAGAGGATCCATCCGGAAATACGATTACTTTTCCATCCTTCCCGATTAGAGTTCGATCAGGGATAAAACCAATACCATTCACCTCATTAAGTAATTTAAGAAACAGCTCCACGTATTCATCACTATAATCCTTCTTCGTCTCTATAGCGATTATGGTATTAATTACAGAAATCTGTGCCAAAACCATCTTCTTAAGATGTTCTTCTTGAAATTCGATTTGATTGTACATGTGCATCATTCCAGGAATATTATTGGAAAAATAATTAGGAGATGATTCTTCAGAATCCACCCGAATAATAATTTTATTTTTGCCAAATAGCCTTTTCGATTGAATCGTATATTCATTTTTATTGCGTTCAACCTTGAAACCATTTTGAAAAACTTGAGTAATGAAGCCTTCTATATCACTTGTATCATTCCTTGATGCAAATATCGTAAAAAATCTCAATTTTCCCCCTCCTATAATTCTTATATTCTTCTTAGCTATTAAATTTTAAAAATAAAAGAACATAAACTATTTAATATATTAAACAGCCTTTTATTGTGGCTTATTCTTCAACTAAGATCCGTTTGATTGTCTTAGTTATCCATATAAATAATTATACTACCCAGTTAGGAGCGCCGCCATATGCTATCGATTTAACGGTTTTATAACACCCAAAACGAAAAAACATTTTTTATTACAACTATTATAATTATGAAGAAGCTCACTTAAATTTACGGGGACGTCAGTAAAATAACAAATAACAAAACAATCAAACTTTTTTATAAAATCTTTACACCACTTTTCAAGAAAGAACTCCATTTTAATCACTTCTTTTTCAAAATAGAGTCTTTGTGTTTTTCATAAAATCAAGATACATACAATATTTCGAATCAAAATTAAAGTCAAATAGTTAACTTTTTTTCCTGCATAACAGTATCTTTATTCACTATTTTCAAATAGAAATGCGATACTGTTGTAATGTAGTATGGATAGATCCAAAGAAACGGGATACCAAATGTGAAAAATCCGATGATAACACCTAAAATAAACCATCCGATAAAACTTAACGATAGTAGGAATAAATCTAATTTATGTCCTTTCATCAGTACTTGACTCTTTTTAATTGCTTCACTCGCCGTATATTCTGGATGATCTAACAAAATATAATAAGCCATAGAATAAGAGATAAACTTTATAATACCCGGTACAATTAATAATACACTCCATAAAAGTGTGTATACAGTCATTAAAGTAGTCACCTTTATAGATCTAAACACATTACTTTTTCGAAATCCTTCAAATAACTCACCAATTGTTGTAGATTCGTGTTTCGCTAAACGCAATGTAACTTTAAGATACCCATAATTCATAATGCCTTGCACACTTACTAAACAGATAAATAGAACAACAAAAACAAGTAAATAAGAAAAAGCGCCTGCTGCATTTAACTTTTCGTCTCCTGTAATGGAATAACTAGCATTCATTATTTCACTTAATAAGATACCAAGAAACAAAAGGGGAAATCCTATAATTAACATACAAATTCTAGAAATAATATGATAAAGAAACGATGACAATACCGCCAATCCCCATTTGTCTTTTAATGAAGATACGGCCGCTTTTTTTAAGCCACTAATCATTTTAATCCTACCTTCCATTTTTTCTTTTATGTGAACTACTTTTACATAAGGGATAACGGAATATTTTAACAATATTCACATTATATACAACCCTATTGATATCCAAATGAATAGTGTAACTATTTCAAAAGTGTTATTTTTAAGTAAGTATCAAATTCAGTACTTCTAATGTTTTTCTAACACTACTTGACTAATTTTTGTGTATTTATTTTCAATCTATTAATCATGTAATTTATTTAAAAACACAGTGAATATACTCGCTACATAAAATCCATTGCCAAACTGAAATCATTCTATAATGGCTTTAATTAAGTTCGAAATGATCAAAAACACTCTGAATTAGGTATTTAGAAAGTTTCTTCAAAGTCAGGGTGTCTATGCTTGGGTATTCCGATTACTTGTTCTCCACTGCTAATATGATGAATAAAGCGAAACTGTAATGAGTGGGGATTCCTCATTCCCCACTCATTATTAGTTGAAACATTCGGACTTTTACGGACAGGTCCTCTCCTACCTAACTTCCTAGCACTTCTCTAAATCTTGAGGCGGGAATTTTATTGCCCGTTAATACGGGTTCTCATTCAATCACATCTTTATAAATGTAGCATTTCAGCCTTTACAACTCGAATATATTCCTGCAACTTACAAAATGCTTCCGTTAATTCCCCAGCTTCTTCTTTATGAAGAAAGCGGGCCTTGTTTCGTTCTTCCTCTATGACAAGTAGTTGCGTAGCTGCATAAGAAAGACCGTACTTTTCGCATTTTCGTTTTATATCTTGAAAAAAAGAAGGAGGTATCGTTCCTGCTCCTGAGACAAGCATCTCATCTAGAGCTTGTTCCAATTCATCGATTATGTGCACTAACTCTATCATAAAATGTTTCCCCTTCATTAAGTGTAATATTTATAATTTCTCCTACTTCTGTATATAAAATAATAGGTGTAACTACGAGCTTTGTTCCTTCCTGATAAGGATGAACTAGCATTCTCTTTACATGTAATGAGTCCAAATATATTTTTACAAGTCGAATTGTCCACTCATTTTCTGGTTGTTTCATCATTTGCAGTTGTAATATTTCCCCCTTTTTATCAATAAGAGGTATAATCCATTTTTGCTCTTTCTTTTGAAACTTCCATTCTTCCATTTCAGTAAATTCAATACAAAAGACTCCTTGTTTAGATGTCTCTAACCTGTTTGCTTTTACTTTTTTTAGTAGTTCTTCCCATGTGGTTATAAAGAGCGATTGCCACTCTGTTACATTTGTTTTCCCTCCTGCTTCTCCTACTGTTTGTGAGCTAGATGACAATTGAAAATCGACGTTAAGCTTTGCATGTTTCAACCATAGACATGAACGAGACAGTTCGTTTCCCTTCCCAGCAATCCCCCATGGAACTTGCTGTTCATGGAGATCTTCAGAAGTTATGTTGCTCCCTTCATAAAACATGGGGCGTGACTGTGTGTATGTAATCCACTTTTCCTGTTCTCGATTATAGAAATAATAGGTCACACCAACATAACCAGATTTCGTTTGCCAGCCGGCTGCGCCAAAGGCATGCAAAGTAAGCGGTGGTACTTCATAATATTCCGAACGATACGGACTCTCTTGCAGACGATGCTTTTCTAACAACATAATGTATTCATAAATCGCGGACAGCGTTTGCCGATAGGATGCCATTTGAAAAGAGGCATGTTTCATTCGGTATAGCCTAATATCAGTCCCGAGCTTGCGAAATAAATTTTCTAACTTTGCTAGTTTCAAAGAGCGCGCTTTTACAGAAAGTTGTTCTATTTCATAGATTGTTTTTTCTGTAAGACGTGTTAAGCCCAAGTGAACAATTTGCTCAATCATCTCTTTGAAAATAGATAGCTTATCCGACTCAATAATAAGACACTGCACTTGTTTCGTTTCATGCGAAATTCCTCTTTCTTTTTGATACCAATATATCGCTTCCACCTTATGCCGGCATATTCCCTCTGTTTTACATGTACAAATTGCATCAGCTACCGACTCAGCTGTCAGAAAACGAACCGTTATAGACTCTTCTGGAAAAGAGACAATTAAAGCACCCTCCTCTTCCAAAACAATTTTTTGATGAAATGTTTTGCGGAACATCATTTCAGCCCACATTTTTTCGGAGACAATATTGCGAACATCCACATTCAAAAGGGCAGAGAAATCAACTTTTATATTTTCTTCACCTTCGTACATCTTCTTCGCTTCTAATAAAGCCATCATGACATGCTTACAAATCGAGCGCGCTTCACAAGTACAGGAGTAACTGCGTATATCTCCCGTAAACGTTACAGTAGTTTCATCATCAAGATGTATTTGCGCTATATCCTCTTCTAAATCTATTTTGATATTTTTCACAACTGCCAAATCCTTCATGGCTCTCTTATATGTTCCTTTGTTGGACATGGCAATTAAATATGTTTCATCGATAGAGGAAAGAACATTTAAGAAATGATTGTTGCGATCCATTGCGCCAACCTCCCTGGTGTTAATGCTGCTACATGAGCACCAAGTGCCGCCATTTTTTTTGCTGCCTCTTTATCATAAAAAGGCTGTGCAGTCGGATCGAGAGAAGTAAGCACAATCAGCTTCGCCCCTGATTCTACAATCTTCATCGCTTCTCGGTACATTTCATTGTAACTACCGCCTTCATATAAATCCGTTACAAGTACGACAATTGTTTTATGAGGTATCTCAATTTGATTCGTTGCGTAACGCAGCGCCTGAGCAATATAGGTTCCTCCACCAAGCTGTACACTCATAAGCGTTTCCACCGGATCATCAATACGATCCGTTAAATCAACAACAGCTGTATCAAAGATGAACAGATTTGTCTTAATCGTCGGTAAGCTTGCAAAAATACCTGCCATAACTGCGCTATGGATAACAGAATCAATCATACTTCCACTCTCGTCTACTGCGAGGATTACCCGCCATGTACTAACATGCTTCGTGGCAGCATAAAAGTATGTTTTTTCAATATGAATGGTATTTGTTTCTTTGTCAAAATACTTTAAATTTTTTCGAATCGTTTTCTTAAAATCAAAATTGCGCATCGTGCATACCCGGCTAGAACGATTTCGATCCGGTCTACCGCTTAATGCGTGCTTCACTTCTTGCTCTAAATTACGATGCAACTCTTCAGTGACTTTTGCTACAATACGTTTAGCTGTGTCTAATACATCCGGTTTTACATAATCTTTAAATTGTAAAATGCATTTTAATAAATTTATATTCGGCTCCATTTTTTCAAGTGTTTGCTTATCTTGCAATAGAGCGGTTAATTCATATTTTTCTAACGCATGGTTTTCCATAATTTCAATGGTTTCCTTCGGAAATAACTCTCGCACTTTCGAAATCCAAGTCGGCACGGTTAGCTGAGAGGGTTCTAAGGATCCACCGCGCTCTTCTCCGCGTTCTCTCTCGTACAAAAAGTCCAGCATCTCGTCCATTTCTCTGTATGCAGGCTCTTCTTCCTGAAATGTGATTTGGTCATCTGCATGTTTCCCGAGAACAAGACGCCAGCGATTTAAAGAAATGTTATTCTCCATCTTCTAGCCCCCGTCTCATTAAAATCCCCTTCGCTTTCCGGTCTAACTGCATTACATACAACAGCATCTCTTCGGAAATTGGGTCTTCTTTTATCGCTTCTTCTGTATCACCATATAACTTGGAAATATGCCTAGCAATCGTATCCACTTCAACCGGCGTGAATTGACTGAATAAAAGGCGCAAATGTGGCAACACTTGCAGAAATACCTCTTCATCAAGTTCTTCTAGAACATGAGACATTCCGCTAAGCAACGATTCGTTATATAAAAAGATATCTTTGGCGCCAGCAAATAAACCACTCAAAAATATCGGAGCTTGCTTTTGCATATCACCACTTCCATAAAAATATCCTTCTGCCACTTGCATTACTTCATCGATTTCCCGCTTTCCTAAAGAAGTTAACAGCCCAAATACCACTCCCTCTACTTGACTTTCTCTCTTTTCCTTTTGCAAATAAAGCTCTAATGCGTCAATAAATTGCTGATCTGTATGCTTCATTGTATACAAATCGATAAGTTTTTCTGCAATAATTGCTGATTTGCCCCTATCTAAAACTGAAAATAGCGAAAGTGCTTTATTCCTAGCATAATCCGCTTGCTGATTTGCTTTTTCTATTTGTGATAAATAATAAGCACAATCTGCCATAGAAGCAAAATCTCCGTCCTTTTGTAAGACTTCATCTATAAATTGGGTGTACATGGAAAAGTCGGTAAACAAACCACTTAAATAGGCTTCTAGCAATAAAAGGGCCACCTCTCCGGCCCGTCCCTTTGCCTTGTTCAGCTTTGCTCTTAGCATTTCTTGCGCCGCTTCTCTCACCGTTCCGCCATACACAGATAAATCAATTAGAGAACTTTCTACTTGTGCTGAAAAACGATATTTCCAAGTTTCACGCATAAGATTAATATTCTGTTTTCTAGCTAAGTTTGGACCGCGTAGTCTCTCGGAAAATGGAACTCCTAAAAAAGCAAGGCAATGAAAAAATTGAATTAAGCGTAAGTGCTTTTCTTTCTTGTATATGTCTAGAATCGTCTCCTGCGGTACAGTTGAACGTACTGGTAGACGAAATGAGCGAACAGAAGCACGAAAATCATGCACGAGCGGCGGCAAATCGGCTTCTTTTGACAATTCCCCGCGCTTCACCCCTTGCAAACTCTTCTGAAGTAATGTTAAAGGCTTATTTGCTGAGAATATCTCACCTTTCACAAATGTACTGTGCACTGCGTCCGTCAATTCATACAATCCGGATTGCATCTTTCCACGAAGCAGTGCAAGTTCACGTATCATTCGTGCAGCCTCAATCTCATCTGCCATTGATATTCCTTCTACCTTTACCTGTCTAGCAATTCGTATCATAAATTGCTCAGCTACCGATTCATCCCTGTTTTCCCAAATATGTTGGTAAAAAGCAGGTGCAGGCATTCCGCTCTTATAGCCACGCATCTGATCGCTTTCTAAAAAAGAATACGGCATAAGATAGTTTTTAGCATTCGATTTAGATAACGGGCTTTTCGACAACTTTTTCTTTTTTCCTTCCAATTCAAGAAGCCCTTTCACATGAAAGCCTCCAGTAATAACGAGCACCTTGTCATACACTTTACGTGCTTTTTCAATTTCTTTTGCCATATGTATCTCCCTAGCTTCACAACCGTCTTCTGTCAGCATCCTCTGCGTATAGTCCACGCGTGTATAATAGCAGTAATGGAATAACTGACGAACAAATTCCTCGCTTGTCATATGAAAACCTTGCAACTCAAAGTATTTCTCCCAAAACTCATGGAAACTTCGGCACCCCGTTTTTTCCGAAAGCATACGGACATATTGACTATGTTGAAAATATCGATCTTCATTTTCCTCATTCTCTTCCTCATTTTTTGCTAGAAACAAATATTCTTTATAAGGAAGATCAATAAATGAAACAGGAATGTTCTGTGCAGCCCCTTCTCTCAGTGCGACAAGTTCCGGTGAATAGTCGAGAAAGGGATAGTACGCACGATACTTTCCACTTTCTCCTCTTTCAAGCACATTCGTTTTATCATCATAACTGCAATATATACAAATTGGAGCTTTACTATCTGCACTCACAATATGCGGAATAAGTGGGTTGCAGTCTATCGGGCCTTCTATAAGAATTACATCTGGTTTATAGCATTTAACAATCTTCTGTATATGAAAAGAGCACGCAGGACTATGATGGCGAATCGGCACATATACGACGTTTCGATCTAAATTGTAAGCTCTTTGAAACAATGCATTTACTTCAGCTGATTGCGAGCTTCGAAAAACGACTTCCATACCTCTCCTCCTATTTGACCTCGCGCCTTAACGATGCTTGTAAAATAACTGCGTAATTTTTCTAAATCATCCTTGTTTTCTTTCGCAATCGTCCCTGACAAATATCGAACAAGCGCATCCATTTTCACTTCTCCACTTCCATAATAGTACGTATCCATTGCACTTTGATAATATACTGATACAGCTTCTGCAGTACTCATAACAGAAGATGGCTGATCAATTCGTTTTCCTTCAGCAGTTATCCCTTCCCGTAGTTCATGAAAAACATTCGCTAACAGTTGAACAACCGTTTTATCCACTTTTGGTGTGATGCCTGATGCCCCTAATAACCGCGTTACTTGTGACTCTATTATTTTTGCTTCAAGCTTTACATCTTGAATTGGATGTACCGTTTCAAAATTAAAACGACGTTTCAATGCACTACTCATTTCATTCACACCGCGATCTCGTGTGTTAGCCGTTGCAATAATATTGAAGCCAGGCTTTGCTGTAAGAATTCCTTGTTCTCCAAACTCCGGAATAGTGAGCACCTTATCGCTCAGAACGCTGATCAATGAATCTTGCACTTCCTGTGGGCAGCGCGTTAACTCTTCAAATCTAGTTAATATCCCTTGTTCCATTCCAACGAAGAGAGGCCCTGGCACAAGTGCTTCCCTTACAGGTCCTTTCGCAAGAAGAAGTGCATAGTTCCACGAATACTTAATTGTATCTTCCATCGTAGCAGCGGTTCCTTGTACTGTATTACGGCTATTTCTGCATATTGCGGCAGAAAGTAGTTCACTCAGCATCGTCTTTGCAGTCCCAGGCTCTCCAATTAACATAAGTCCACGATTCCCTGCTAATGTAACAATCGCTCGTTCCACAAGTGCATCATTCCCATAAAACTTACGGCTAATTTCCACTTCTTGTCCTTCCGAAAGAAGCGCTTCTTCTTGTCCGATAATAAACGTACGAACAGCACGTGGTGACAATCGCCAGTTAGGTGGTTTTGGAAACGAATCATTCGCTTCTAACGCATTCAGTTCTATTTCATATAATTCTTCCATTAATGGTTTAATAGATTGCATATGTCATTTCCTTTCTTATCGCTTACTGCGCCAGTTTTCATCATAGCCAAGATTCGATTCTGTCGTACGTTTTATATCATATAAAATTTCGCTAAAAAATCGTTCAGGTACTTGCTTTGGTACAATGCGTCTCGCATCATCAACTTCGTCATAAGAGTATGAGCCGCGGCTCACTGTACCTGCTTTATAAAATTGAATTTCAAATAGGCATACATCGTCCTCTTCTTCATATCCAACAGGTGCACCCTCAAATGCAAGCTCCGCCCCTAATCCTGCGCGAGTGTCTTCTTTATAGAAAGAATAATACACACCAGCATCTTCAACTGATCCGCGATTCCAGCCGTACTTCGTTATCTTACCAAACAGCGAACGACCATTGATTTGAATACCCCCAAACCTTTCCACAGTTACTTTCTCATCTTCCGCCACCAAAAATACTTCCCGAACAATCTGCGGGAATGGTTGGATAACCTCATAATCTTCTAGCTGTTCCTTCCATAATTCTCTTTCCTCTTCGGACAATTCTAGCGGATGGATCAGACCGATAACAGTGTCTGGCGTAAGTTCATGCTCTTCTTCGTCAATCGTATTAAATGTTCCGTCCTCCATATAACGGAACATCGCAACCAACTTTCCTTCCTTATACTCGCCCCAAATCAGTGAGATAGCAAATTACTGCATAATTGGATTTTCTACAAACAGAGATTTCCATGTATGTTGCGACCAATAGCGATTAAGAGAAAGTGCTGTTTCGAGACGCTGCGTTTGCATACTAATGATGCTTCGAAGCTGTTTCTTGATAGACGATAACTCCACCTTAGCCTCTTCTGCTTTTTCCACATGATCTTTTGCATTGGGTTTCGGAAGCGACTTTATTCGTTTTCCCTCTTCTGTTTTCAACTCGATTTTCAGGTTGGGTGTTAAATAGGCAGTAAATGCCCTGCTTCCGTAATCAATTGTCTTTTCACCGCGTTTATTAAAGCCAAGGTCTGGAACAAGCTGATCCTCTAGCTCTTCTTCTGTTATACCGCGTGTTTTAGCAGCGAGACTCAACGCTTCTTTCGCAGCATTACGCACCTGCTTATGTTTATATTTGAATGCCATAGTATTAATCGTCATAAGTGCAAGATATGATGAAGACAACGCCAACGCCTGAACAGCTGCGGCAGCAATAGCTCCACGCATGCCAACAGCCCACTCATCAATCTGCTTTTTGAGTAGCAGCGCCATTTCATCATCACTATAAATGCCGTACATCGAAAGAATACCGCGTTTTTTCGCCTCCGCCCCTTGAGAAACCCACAACTGATAGATTGCCTGTATATTTTCTTTCAAATCTTGTTCATTCAAAGCCGCAGCTATCATTTCCGCCGCTTCCTTTTTCAAAATTACAGACTCTGATACATACTGCTGAAAATAAGCTAGTGGAAGCGTTGTATCGGCAATTGTATTAGAGTCACGAAGACGAATTTGTGGTTCAAATCCGAGCCATTGCACGAGTGCATTTCTTTTTTGCGGTGTTAAAATACGTGTACAAAAAGATTCGATACTTCCTGATACTCCTTCTATGTCCTCATCGCCAAGCAGCGGAGCAAACTTCTCCATCAAGGAAGCATTTTTCTTTTCTTTCAAAGCTTCTTGCACAAGCTGTGTATATTTTTCAGATTTATAGTATAAAAGTGTTTGCATTACATTTTCGCG
The DNA here is from genome assembly GCF_027716265.1 of Bacillus cereus group sp. Bc031. Classification (NCBI taxonomy): domain Bacteria; kingdom Bacillati; phylum Bacillota; class Bacilli; order Caryophanales; family Bacillaceae; genus Bacillus; species Bacillus cereus group sp. Bc031. The sequence goes on along the minus strand of NZ_JAQFUL010000024.1, from coordinate 9,901 downwards.
TACGACTTTCTTTCTACTATTCAATTCCTTTGCTACATCATCTGCAGCTTCCACATCTTTTGTAAGAAACTCGACTGCGGCAGTACGTACTTTTTTAGAGGAATCTCCAAGACTTTGAATAAGAAGAGCACGCGTTTTAACCGCATCATACTTTGCTAGCTCATCCAAAATGAAAATCCGTTCATCTACAGAATACTCAGTAAATACTCCTTTCACATATGCCTGTTCTTTTACAAATAAACGAACAAGTGCTTCTTATGCCTTACTTTCATCCTCACTGTGCCGAGCAGCTTGTTTAACTGAATAATAAACAAGTTTCTCCTTCGATAAACCGTAGGATAGAAGATCTTCCAACATTCGTTCAAGCGAACCTTCCCTATGAGAATACTGTTGCAGAAGTTCATATAATTTATAATTATAGTCATTTCCAAATTGAAGTTTGAACGCTGCTTCCCTCTTTACCGCTTCCTCTATATCCCAAAGGAGTGCAATTGCTAAAACAGACATTCCCCGGTAATTATTTTGCTGCTTTGAACTCTCAAGCACTTGCTTCATATCTTCAAATGATAATTTCCCAACTAAATAGTCACGATATGTATCACGTATGTCAGATGATTCGGACTCAAGGGCAATCATTAAAAATTCTTCACGTAATCTGTTTCGATTAAATTCGTATCCTTTTTCCGCCAAAAGCATCACCACGAAAAGATAATAACTTTGACTTAAATATTGCAGCGTACGCTGAACAAATTCTGGCTGCTCTTCCACCATACGAAGCAATAATTGATATTCATATACTTTGTCGGGGTTAAAGACGCCTAAATGACGCCAGGTAAGACGATATGCGAAAAACCTTTCCTCTGAAACACCGAATTGTTCGCACAAGTTTAGACTGGTTTCATACGCTTGTTTATCAAAACTCCTTGTTCTTACATGATTTCCAAACTGATCAAGAACATGACACACATGATCCGTTGCATAATCCATAAAATTTTTAACAGAACGTTTCGCTAACAAGTCAATATATCGTCTTGCCACATTTGAATGCTGATAAATACGAAATAATAGGTGCCAGGTTACATCAGGTAAAGATGAACCAACAGTAACTTCACTATCAGATTCACCTCGAACGTATCTTTTCGCCAATTCTATCTTCTCTTGAGCCCCATCCAGTTTCAATATAAACTCCGCATGCTCTTGCAGCTCTTCCTCCAATAAAGAACTGTACGTAAGAAATCTCTCATAATCTGCATCTAGCATATGCAGAAGCAAAACCATCTTTGGTCGACCTGTTATAACTTGCAACTTCTCTTCTATGTACTTTGGATTCTCCCTTATTAATTCCCTAAGAAAAACATCTGCTTCATTTACAGAACGGGAAAGATTCGTTAAATACTTACACGCCAATTCTACAAGACTATCAAATGCAAGACCGCTTTTTTCAAAATAAACTTTTATATCTGGAAAACTCATATGTGAAAAGCGTACGAGAAGAACGTTCAACAGTTGATCTTCAAGCAAATAATAAAATAACCGAAAAAAAACTGCGTCTTGCTTATACGTTTCCCTAAAATCACTCATAAACTGCCAAGCAAAATCACTACGTTTATTGTCACGAATCGTCGTTTGTTCTATATGTTTTAAAACTTCTTCATCTCTCGTCTGTAAGTAACGTAACGCTAATTCCTCTTGTTCCCCTGTCATATTAAGATGTTGAAACAACTGATATGTACTGACTGCCATCTTCTCTGCCTCCCTAATCCTTTTATAAATTCATAGTTATATTACTTAAACAAAAACCATTATATCCCATATCCGAAATTTCAGATATAAAAACACGGAATATTTTTACATTATCAGTATATCATATCAGCCCAAGAGAGAACACACGTTCCGCGCAAGGATTTCATATTTATTTAAGATAATCATTGAAAATTTGGTTTAGAGATACTCAAAGTAAGTAATGGACGTTTTTATGTTATGTATTAGACTTAGGGTTTTGGCAAAAAATTAATGTTCTGTATTCAAACTCAATTTAATGAATAAAAAAGACGCCAATTATAGCGTCTTTTAAAAAATCTTGGTTTTCAAATAGATTATTATTTTACATTAACTTTATCATTTTAACTTAGTTATTTGGGAATCATTTTAATATTTCTGATAACCCCATAATTTCTTCAGCTTTTGGATTTTGGATGCTATAGTAGATTTCTAGCCCCTGACGATTTCCCTGTAGAATGTTTCCTCTCATTTTAGATAGGTGTTGTGAAACTAATTCCTATCGTTGTCAGTGGACATAAAAAAAGATGGCTTCGATCGAATATCAGAACCACCTTTTAAGTGCTTGATTTTTCAGGTCTTTTTTATAAACATAAATGTATTAAGATTTATATTTTTTTACTGTACAAGGAATAGTTACAATGTACAAATCTATAGCATAGATTGTAACCCAAATACCTTTACCTTCAGCTTCTAACTTTTTATCTAGTTGAGACAAATGTTCTGAAACTTTTCTTTTCCCCCATCTCCTAGGAAACCATTGAAAAACCTTAGGAACATTATATTTCTTATTATACCAAGTATTCAATCTCCAGAAAATCAAAAAAACAAAACAATAGTTACGATACGAAAAATATCAGAATATGAGATTCCTAAAATCATATTATATCCTCTCCATTTTCACTAAAATCCATATAATTCACTTTTTAATTCTAATTCATCCCCATCCCCTGTTTCGAAACCCTTAAATAATAAATGAATTATTTAATTATGATTAAAGAACACATTATATTCTTTTGATAAATTACCATGAGGATATGGACAAGAAACATAATCCCATAATTTATTATCAGCTTGTTGTTACGTTCTTCCATAAATCATAAGGGGGTTATTAATTTCTTCTATTAGGACAATGGGGCTTACGATTAATCATACCAAGAAAAATAAATACCCTGCGATAAAAAGATCGGTACCTTCATCAAAAAATGTACATTATTTGGTTTCTGAGTTTTATAAAATTACAAGTCCACCTCTCACAAAAACAGGATAAAAAAATAAACAGCAGAACTAGTCCACTGTTTACTTCGCTACGCCTTCATGTAATTTTTCTGTATAATCTTTTACGTCTTTCCAGCTATCTTTTGCTGTATGTAAATCTTCTTTTATAAACGTAAACTCTTCAGGAGTAATTCCTTTTACGTTTTGTAATAAGTTATTATATTTTGCCCCTACTGTATACCATTGATTTGATATGTTTTGCAGTGCTGTAATTGCTGCATCAATCGTTTCAGTCATATTTGTTGTTTTATTTTTTACATCTGTTAAAATTGCGACTTCTGCTTGCGCTCCAGAAATTCTATCTTTTAAATTAGCGATTTCTCGTTCTGCATTTGCGATATCTTTTTTCGCAACCGCAATCATCGGTCCGCCAGCAAGACATGTTATTAGAGCTACGCAAAGTACGCCACCAGCAATAACCATATCATTACTCTTTTTAATCGAATCGTTATATGTATTTATTTGTTGCTCTAGAGCTGGAATACCTGCATTCGTACTTGCCAATATCGCTGTTAACTGATTTGTATCCTCTTTGAAACTATTTGTATCTTTCGCCATTCTATCGCGAAAAGCTTTCAAATTTCCTAATAATCCATCTACCTCATTTGGATTCTTTACAATATCCGCATACAACTTTTCTAAATCCGCTTTTAATTTTCCGCTATCCTTTTGATCAATCGCTATTAACATGTCATTATAATACGATTGAAAAGTATTATTGTAATTAATAATATTTTGATCCGTTTTCATAATTTGAGGCTTCATATTATTTAACCAATATGCCGCATTCATTTTTGCATCTCTTTGATGCTGAATCATATTCCCTTTAAATTCACTATTAATCAAACTTATTTTACTTAAATCCGTCTCTTGTTGATTTTGAATTAATTTTGCATATGAATCCATTGCAAATATGCTTGATGTCGTTTGTGCCATTACATCTTGGAATCCAGCTGGTCCAAGAGAATAGTTTTTCACATTTTCTTGTAGCACCTTTACATTTTGTTCTGCTGCAAAAGGATGTAAAGGAAATGCATTACTCGTTGCCACCCCAGCAATCATTAACGTTAAAAGACATTTTTTATAAAATCGTTTCTGCATACTTTTCACCTGTTTTCTTTATAAGGGTATAAAGTGAAACTTTAATGAGTGGGGGTTTTCTTCATCCCCCACTCATTATTAGTTGAACCAGTCGGACTTTAATGGGCAGCCCGATCCCCACCTAAATTCTTTGCTTTCGCTGCATTTTGAGGTGGGGGTCTTACCGCCCATTAAAGTCGGATAAAAAGCTCCTGCTCACAACTGAACAGGAGCTTCAAATCTTTCATCAATACGTAACGCTCTAACGATTCGTATTTAATTAAGCTTTTTTCGTATCTACTACTTTAATATCTTCAGCATAAATTTTTTCTGCATAGTCTTTAATGTTTTTCCAGCTATCTTTCGCAATGTTTAAATCTTCTTTAATGAAAACAAGGTCATTCGGACTAATTGAATCTACATTTTGAAGTAAAGAATTGTATTTTGACCCCATTGTGTACCATTGGTTTGAAATGTTTTGCAACGCTGTAATTGCAGTATCAATTGTATTTGTTAAATACTCCGTTTGTGTTTTAATGTTTGTTAATCCTGCTACCTCTAATTGAGCAGTTGTAACTTGTCCTGTTATTTTTTGAATTTCAGCTTGTGCATTATCAAGCTCCTTTTTTGCTAATACGATTCCAGCTGTACCACCGCCTACAGCTGCTGTACCACCTGCAATTAACGCCACTCCTAACGGCGTTCCTGCACCTGTAGCAATAACTACTGCACCACCGATAATTGCAATTGGCCCTAGAGCTGTCGCAACTGATGAACCGATAATAATTGCATTATATTTACTAATTGCTTCATTGTACGTTGTAATTTGATTTTGCAATAGCGGAATTCCAGCGTCTTGACTAGCTAAAATAGATGTAATTTGATTTGCATCACCCTTAAAGTTTTGCGTATCCGACGTCATTTTATTTCGGAATTTCTTTAAGTCTTCTACTAACTGATCTACTTGCGCTTTATTTCATTAATACTACTTGATAATCTAGTTAATCCTTTCGTAAGCGTCGCTTTATCTTTTGCATCAACCGCAGCAACTAAAGTATCATAATAGTTTTGGAATTTCGTATTGTAATTAATGATATTTTGATTTGTTGAAATAAGCTGTGGCTTCAATACATCTAACCATTGCTTCGCATTTCCTCTAGCTGTATCCTGGTGCTGAATCACTTTTCCTTTTAAAGCAGCATCAACAGACGATACATTTCCAAAGTTAACATTACCTTGTTTAATAATTGTTAAAGCGTATAGATCCATTACTAAAGCGTTTGAACCTGTTCTTTCCATTGCATCTTTTAGGCCTTCTGGTCCTAATGAGTATTCCTCATAGTCATTATAAGCTTTTGCTACCGCATGAACTGGAGCTTGTTTCACTGTACTTTCAGCTGCATACGTATGAGCTGGCATAATGTTTCCTGCTGCAAATACTGCCATAAGTGCTGATAGAGCCATTACTTTATAAGGTTTTTTTGTCATTTTTCTTCTCTCCCTATATCGTTACTTATTTTTAATGTACTTCAACGTTTGTAACGTAATCTTCAAATTGATTCGTTTGTTTATTCATTTCATCACTTACTTTTTTAATTTGGTTGAAATGTTTTTGTAGTAAACTACTATCTGTATATGTGCCTTCTTCAACATTTTTTTGAATTTGGATCATATTATTGTTTAAAACTTTCCAATCCGTTAACAACGTTTCTAAAGTTGTAATTTGACGGTCAATTAGTTCTGTAAAGCTACTTACTTGATCTTCAACGAATGTAATTTGAGTCGCCTCTGCTTCAGTTTGTGATAATTTTTGAATAAGTGGTAGAAGCTCTTTTTGTTTTTGCTGAATACGAAGAGCCGCTTCCCTCGTTTGACTATCGGCAGCATTTACAATTTCATTACTTAAAGTACCGATAGAAACAAAATCAATTGTTTTCGTTTGTGCAGTTTGATTTGTAATTGTAAATACTTGTTTACCGATATTAATAGAACCTTTAATAATTTCTTGAGGTCTATTCAATATAGTAGTTAGTTCAGCTTGAATTTCCCCTTGAATTCTTTTAATATCTTCTCTTAACTTCACAATATCTCCACTTGATCCTTGTAGTGTTTTTATTGCTTCATCAGCCTTTATCGATAAGTTATTACTATCTTTGTCTAATACTGCTTTAAATCGATTTAGTTCTAATAAATCTTGCTCGATACTCTCTTGGATGCTTTGTACTTGCAATTGTAATTTTCCATATGCGCCTGTAAAATCTGCTTTTGCCTGTTCATTTTCATTTACGTTTTCTGCTAGTTCATAGAGCTTACTATAATAGCTATTAAATCTAGTACTATACCTCATCATCTCTTGATTTAAGTCGATTAACTTCGGATTATATTCATCAATCCACTCTCTTACATTTGCCTTTGCAAATTTTTGATGATTCGTCAAACTACTCATCGCGTTCACCTTAATGTCTGGCTGTTGTAAAATAACTAATCCATATGCTTGTATAAGTGGTGATTGTGATCCTAACATTCTAATTGAATTCGATAATGTATTTGGAGCAATTACATTTTGTGCATATACTGTTTTCACTTCTGTTTGCCCCTCCTTAGCGTAAGCGCTTACAGGAATAAAACAACTCGTAGATACTGCTGTAACCAATAACCCTGTAATTAAAGTCTTTTTCACTTTAACTCCTCCTATGTATTAGCAACTATTACTATCGCATTTTATTATTCTATTTTCTTACACATAATTTGAGATGGTTAAAATAGAGAACGTTCTCATCGCGATCCATGTACGAACCACCTCTCCAAAATTTTATTGCTACAGTACTTACTTATTGTTATAAAACTTTTCATATATACTTAGTATGAATAACATTGCATAAATTTTCTATTTCATCTTATTTTCCACATTCATACAGTGAATATATTACATAAAAATATTATTCATCTTAAATTAAATAACGTACGTAAATATGAAATTCCGTTTTGTTTTCATGTAAGTTTTGTACTGTAAGGTCATTTAAACACAGCTATTTATATAACGTAAAGAATCATTTTCATTCCCTTTATTTTCAAGCCTTCATGTCTTTATTTCAAAATATAATCCACTTCACTTTTTCAATTGAAATATACATATATCACAACAAAAATCTCTACTTTCTCCAAGACGCAAAAATTATATTAATATACTTTTATAACCCATATGCAATTATGCATAGCGTATACACAAAAAGGATAGCTTCACTTATGTAAAGCTATCCTTAAAAGACCTTCTTACTTTTTCAAATGATATGGAACTGTCGTAATAACAACATTTCTTTTATAAAGTAAATACGCACGAATAAGTAAACTAGATTGATTATGAAGAATGTTATGCCAACCTTTTTTCGGAATGAATTGTGGTATAACGACCGTAACTCGGTAATTTGATTCACTCGCTTTATACTGTACTGTATCAATGAACTTTGTTAGCGGTTGAATAATACTTCTATAATGAGAATGTAAAGTAACAAGCCTTACTTCAGGTTGCCACTTCTTCCATTTCTCTTCAAATTTCTTTTCCTCTTCTCTGTCAAAAGCAACATATACAGCGATAACTTGGTCTGCAGAAAGAGACTTCGCATAGTTTAATGAATTTTCTACTACATGCGTCATACCAGCTACTGGAACGACAATTACATTTCCTTCAATCGGTACAATCCGTTCACAAGTTTTTAAACTTAGTTGGTCTCCTACTGCATCATAATGTTTCTTAATTCGGTGGAACAAGAAGATAATAACAGGTAAGAAAATAAGGATTGACCAAACTTGTGCGAACTTAGTTAAAAAGAACATACTCATTACGATAAAACTAATGACTGCACCAATTAAATTGACGGTTAACCTCAAAGCCCATCCTTCAGGTTTTTCACGAAGCCATTTTAATACCATACCCGTTTGAGAAAGTGTAAATGGAATAAATACACCTACTGCGTATAATGGAATTAAATGTTCTGTTTGCCCTTGGAAAGCTACAATTAAAATAATCGATGCGATCCCAAGTATAATAATTCCGTTTGAGTAACCTAGGCGGTCTCCTCTAATCGTAAACATTCTCGGTATAAACTTATCTTTTGCAAGGTTTACTGCTAATAACGGAAACGCAGAATATCCTGTGTTAGCAGCAAGAATTAATATTAAAGCTGTTGTACCTTGTATAAAATAGTACATGAAATTACGTCCAAATGTTTGTTCAGCAATTTGTGAAACAACTGTTACTTCTTTACTTGGAGAAATTCCGTAATAATAAGCTAAGAACACAATTCCTGAAAATAAAACTGCAAGTAATGCACCCATTGCAAGTAATGTTTTCGCTGCATTGTTTGGCGCAGGATCTTTAAAGTTCGGAATTGCATTTGAAATTGCTTCAACACCTGTTAAAGCAGAACTACCTGATGCAAATGCTCTTAGTAATAAAAATAAACTAATCCCTGCAACTGGTGTTCCAATCGGCGTGTGTAAAGCCTGCGAAACGTGCTCCGTTAAAATATTGTATATCCCTACACCAATTAATATAAATAGTGCCAAAACGAATAAATAAACAGGATATGCTAAAACGGAAGCTGATTCCGTTACACCTCTTAAATTTAAGATGGTAATAAATATAACAAATATAATCGCAATGATTACATTATGTGCATGTAAACTAGGAAAAGCAGATGTGAGCGCATCTGTACCTGCAGACACACTTACTGCAACAGTTAAAATATAGTCAACTAATAAAGATCCTCCAGCAATTAAGCCTGGATTCATCCCTAAATTTTCTTTTGATACAACATACGCGCCCCCGCCATGCGGATAAGCAAAAATAATTTGACGATAAGATAAAATAAGGGCCGTCAATAATACTAATACCCCAACAGCGATCGGAATGGAATACCAATAAGCGATCGCTCCAACACCTGCTAAAGCAATTAAAATTTGCTCTGGACCGTAAGCAACTGATGACAATGCGTCAGAAGATAAAATAGCTAAAGCTTTCGTTTTATTAAGCTTCTGTTCTCCAAGCTCTGTTGATTTTAACGGTCTTCCAATTAAAAATCTTTTAATAGATGAAACCACTGCTGTCCACTCTCCAATAATTTTGTACGAACTTTTCTGCTAGTTATAGCGGATAAACGATTTCTTCAGAAAACAAAAAATGTCTACAAGCCATAACGAAATAGACTTGTAGACATTATTTTTTTTGTCGCACAAGCTCCACCTTCCTTCTCAATATAACGCTTACGAGGTTAGCTGTCGGATTCGGGCCTATGAGTAGCCCTACCTTTTTCAAGGATTCACCCCATTGGATTAAGAACTAATCCATAAGAACGGGTCCCCCGCACCATGCGGTTTCAGCGATTTAGAAAATTGAAACTGTGGATTATAATACTCCTTTATTTTCAAAATGTAAACAAAAATTTTTAAAAAGGAAAAATTAAAATGATTGCGCATAATCCGCTGGTAAATATACATAATGAATACTAAAAAATCAATAAAGGAGATCTATATGTCTAAAGAAAAGAAGCCTATTTTTTCCGATTCCTATTTAGATGCATTAGCAAATGAAATTAATCAATTATACGGTAAACGTGAACAGGAAATAAATTTGACAGATAGAACAAAAAGAAATAAATGATTTGTCATAAAAAAAAGAAAGCAATACACTAATCCGTACCCTTTGTAAAGGACATTTTAAAAAAAGTTAGGCGGCATCAAGAAGATGATTTCTGTATTCAACAGG
>NZ_JAQFUL010000023.1:0-61268 GCF_027716265.1 Bacillus cereus group sp. Bc031 | reverse complement strand
CCAAAAGTACATTACGTGTTTTTTAGTTTGTTTGAACGAAAGTTCATTTTGTTTTCGTTCTTAAGTTGATGGGCATGGGGGAACAACAGCAACAATTGTTGTAGCATATCGATTTGGAGAAATAAAAAAATATACGAAAAGTATTTTTACTGTTTTACATAGAAGAGAAGAAGATTTAGAACAGTTAACGGATTTGTTTGTTGATTTTTCGAAAAAATCTAAAAAACACGGCCTGCTTTCTTTAGAAGTTGATGGAGAGCAAGTAGACAACCCTTTTATTCAAAAAGGAATTCGATTAATGTTAAGTGGTTACGATGAAGAGGAATTAAAAGAAGTGTTAATGAAAGATGTTGAAACGGAAGTGTATGAGTTAAGAAAAGGAGCAGCATTATTAGATAAAATTGGTGATTTTGCCCCCGCTTGGGGTATGATAGGAACTTTAATTGGTCTTATCATTATGCTTCAAAACTTGCAAGACACATCGCAAATTGGTACCGGGATGGCAGTTGCGATGTTAACGACATTGTATGGATCCGTACTTGCAAATATGATTGCAATCCCACTTGCTGAAAAAGTGTATAGAGGGATTGAGGATTTATATACAGAGAAGAAGTTTGTTATTGAAGCAATTTCAGAATTGTATCGTGGACAAATTCCGTCTAAATTAAAGTTGAAACTGGATACGTATGTATACGAAACAAAGATAAAAAAAGTAAAACGAGCAGCCTAATATTGCAAGGAGTGGTATGGTGATGATGAAACGACCGCAAAAGGGATCGCCTCGTTGGATGACGACTTTTACAGATTTAACGATGTTATTATTAACTTTCTTTGTATTACTAGTTGCTACTTCAAAGCAGGATGCAGTAAAATTGTCAAAGATGCTTGAAAAGTTTAGTGATACGGAGCAAGTAGATGCAAAAGTAATGGAAAATACAATACCAGATATTTCGCATGAAAAAAATGATGAAAAAATGATTTCGAAAAAAAGAATGGATGAATTATATAAGAAGTTAAAAGCATATGTAGATAATAACGGTATTAGTCAAGTGAATGTATATCGAGAGGACACAGGGGTAAGTGTTGTTATAGTAGATAATTTAATATTTGATACGGGTGACGCGAACGTTAAACCAGAAGCGATAGAGATAATAAGTCAATTAGTTGGATTTTTCCAATCGGTACCAAATCCCATTGTTGTAGAAGGACATACAGACAGTAGACCTATTCATAACGACAAATTCCCTTCAAACTGGGAATTATCTTCCGCACGAGCAGCAAATATGATTCACCACTTAATCGAAGTGTATAATGTCGATGATAAAAGGCTAGCTGCGGTAGGATATGCAGACACAAAACCAGTTGTACCAAATGATTCACCGCAAAATTGGGAAAAAAACCGTCGCGTTGTCATTTATATAAAAGAATAGTATATTGTTATTTTGATAATAAATAATAAAAATACGAAAATTCTTTTAAAAAAATATTAAATTTTATCATTTTATTTTGTATAATGAGTGAGAATGATAAGGTGAAATATTAAGATATATTTATACATAGAAGGAGAGAATCAAAAAGAATGGCACATAAAATTTTAGTTGTAGACGATGCGATGTTCATGCGAACAATGATTAAAAACTTATTAAAAAGTAATTCTGAATTTGAAGTAATCGGAGAAGCGGAAAATGGAGTAGAGGCAATTCAAAAGTATAAAGAACTTCAGCCTGATATAGTTACATTAGATATTACTATGCCAGAAATGGACGGACTTGAAGCATTAAAAGAAATTATTAAAATTGATTCAAGTGCAAAAGTTGTTATTTGTTCTGCAATGGGACAACAAGGTATGGTATTAGATGCAATTAAGGGTGGGGCAAAAGACTTTATTGTAAAGCCATTCCAAGCAGATCGTGTAATCGAAGCTTTAACAAAAGTAGCAAACAGCTAATATAGAAGGGGTGCCACAAGGAATCTAAACATTGATAGCGGATATGCGTGTGGCCCCCTTTTTTCTCGTTTTAAAACACTAAATTGTTATACATGAATGAAATGTTTGTTAGACAGGTAGGGGATTAAAATGCAAACAGATCTATTAAATATATTTTTTGAGGAATCAGAAGAACATTTACAATCGCTAAATGAAAATGTGCTAACTTTAGAACAAAACCCCACTGATATGGATGTTGTGGGAGAAATATTCCGCTCAGCCCATACGTTTAAAGGTATGTCAGCGAGTATGGAATTTACGGAAATGGCGGATTTAACGCATAAAATGGAAAACGTTTTAGATGAAATTCGTCATGGGAATATAGTTGTAAATGCGGAGATTATTGATGTGATTTTTGAATGCATTGATAATTTAGAGAAGATGGTTGCAGATGTGCAGCAAGGTGGAATGGGCAATATTGATGTAATTGCAACGAAACAGAAATTAGAAGCATTATTGAACGGCAATATAGAAATTCCTAATGAACATATAGAACAAGAAACCATAAATAACGATGATGCAGCTTCACATGAAGTGCATATAACTGTTGAGCAACAAGCTATTTTAAAAGCAGTACGTGCCATTATGTGTATTGAAGCGCTACAAAATTTAGGTAATGTAAAAAAAACAGTTCCTAGTATTGAAGAAATTGAAGCAGACGCTTTCGGGTTTGAGTTCACAGTATTTATGGATACTGATCAAAGTGAAGAAGAATTAAAACAAGTAGTGCTTCATGTTTCTGAAATTGAGAAAGTAGAAGTGAAGCAAGGACATACATCAAAAGAAGTAGTTTCGGAAAAATTGGTTACACAAGAAGTCGTACAAGAAGTTATACAAGCGGCTACGCATGTGGAATCAACTAAAGAAGTATCTAAACAATCTGCTAATGCTACACCAGCTAAAAGCACTGCAAAAACGAAAAATGGTAAAGTAGAAAATCGTTCCATACGTGTTCAATTAGAAAAAATTGAAAGATTAATGAACATGTTTGAAGAAAGTGTAATTGAGCGTGGTCGCATAGATGAATTGGCGCAAGCAATTCAAAACAAAGAATTAATTGAGCATTTAAATCGATTAGGCGATATTTCAAAAGATATTCAAAATGTACTTCTAAACATGCGTATGGTGCCGATTGAAACAGTCTTTAATCGTTTCCCGCGTATGGTACGTATGTTAGCGAAAGATTTAGGGAAAAAAATCGATTTACAAATTACAGGTGAAGATACTGAAGTCGATAAAATTGTTATTGATGAAATCGGTGATCCGCTTGTTCATTTAATTCGTAATGCAATTGATCATGGGGTTGAAACTGTTGAACAACGTCGTGATGCAGGTAAAAATGAGACAGGTACGATTAAATTAGAAGCGTTCCATAGTGGAAATCATGTCGTAATTCAAATTACGGATGATGGAAATGGAATTCATAAAGGGAAAGTATTAGAAAAAGCGATTAAAAATGGTGTTGTAACAGAATCTGAGGCAAATAAATTAACAGACCGTGAAATATTTGATTTGATCTTCCAACCAGGATTTAGTACAGCTGAAGTTGTATCAGACCTTTCTGGGCGCGGGGTTGGATTAGATGTAGTGAAACATACAATTCATAGTTTAGGTGGACATTTAATTATTGATTCTGAAGAAGGCAAGGGAAGTACATTTAGAATTGAACTTCCATTAACGTTGTCTATTATACAATCTATGCTTGTTCAAACGAATGATAAACGTTATGCTTTACCTCTTGGTAATATTGTTGAAGCAATTCGAATCAAGAGAGAAGACATCCAATCCATACAAGGAAAAGATGTGTTAAATTACCGTAATCAAATTATTGAAGTGAAGCATTTAAGTACGGTATTTGGTGAGAAAACAGCAGATGAGGCGTTTGCGTCATATGATGGTCAAATGGTTCCTGTGTTAATTGTTCGTAATACACATCGCAGCTATGGACTTATTGTAAACACAATTATCGGTCAAAGAGAAATAGTCTTAAAGTCATTAGGTGACTTCTTTGCAGAGAGTTCTAATTATTTCTCTGGTGCGACAATTCTCGGTGATGGACGAGTGGTCCTCATTTTAAACCCAGAAGGTTTATAATAGGAATGAAGGAAAGCTCCCCACTTGTATACAATTGGGGAGCTTTTTGGTTAATCGTTACTAATCTGAAAATGGGAATAAATACATATTAACGTTTTATATAATAAGTTTGTTAAAATAAAATGAGGGTTTATATCATTTGATAGAAAAACAGAAATGAGGAGGCAGAGGAAATGCCTGAGCAACACACAAAAGGGGATACGAGCACAATTGTGCTAGAAAAAGAAAATGAGCATTTAACGCCTCAAGAATGCGATATTCTTGGCGAAATTGCAAATATATCATTTGGTTCAGCTTCGACTGTATTATCAACAATCTTAAATAGGCAAGTAAGCATTACTGCTCCTCGCATCGAATTGGTAGATTTATATGATTCAAGCGACGTCGAAGTTCCACACGTTGTACTAAATATTCATTTTACAAAAGGATTAGATATGGAAAACCTTCTTGTCCTTAAGCAAGATGTTGCATTATCCATTGCTGATTTAATGATGATGGGAACAGGTGAAGTGGAGGACGGAAAAGAACTTGGTGAATTAGAGCTAAGTGCTGTACAAGAAGCGATGAATCAAATGATGGGGTTCGCAGCTACATCTATGTCTGAATTCTTCCAAGATACAGTAGATATGTCTCCGCCGACAATTAAAGTTGTAAAGCTATCAGAAGAAATGGAGAAAATCTCTGAAATCGATGGGAATCAAACGATTGTTAAAGTATCGTTTGATTTAAAGATAGATAATCTTGTAAACTCTAAACTTGTGCAAATTGTTTCAATTGAACATGCGAAACAAATGATAAATAAATTAATGCAATTATCTGGTGGAGTAGAAGAACAAGACGAGCCAGCAGAAGTAGTGGAAACTGAGATTGTAGAAGAACAAGTTGAAAAAGAACATTTAACGCAAGAAGAGAAAGATGTCCTTGGTGAAATTGCAAATATTTCAATTGGTTCCGCTTCAACAGTATTGTCAACGCTTTTAAATCAGCCAGTTTCAATTAGTACACCGAATGTAGAAGCGATCAATGTTCGTCATTATGATGGAGTACCAGTCCCGTTTGTTATTTTAAATGTTGATTTTGTTGAAGGACTAAAGAATGAGAATGTATTCGTATTTACGAAAGATGTCGCTTTAACAATGGTAGATTTAATGATGATGGGGACAGGAGAAGTTGATTCTGAGAAAGAACTTAGTGAATTAGAACTGAGCGGTATTAAAGAAATCATGAACCAAATGATGGGGCATGCGGCAACAGCGATGTCAGAAATGTTTCAAGAAAAAATGGACATGACACCACCAAATGTTAAATTTGTAACTTTAAAAGAAGAAATGGAATATTTGGGAGAGTCAATGGAAGTGGACGAACTCGTTCAAATTACGTTCAACCTTGAAATTGGCGACCTGCTTCAATCAAAAATGTATCAAATTTTACCGATTACAGAAGCGAAAGAAATGGTAAGAAGACTTCTATATCCAATGGTGGAAGAGGAAGAAGAGATTGTTACGGAAGAAATAGAAGAAGAAAAAGTTGTAGAACCTGTTGTGCAACCTATTGAATTTAAAGAAGTAAAACAAATGGAACCAGTATACATGGACACATCCATTCTACAAAATGTAGAAATGAACGTGAAATTTGTATTTGGAAGCACAGTGAAAACCATTCAAGATATTTTAAGTTTACAAGAGAATGAAGCGGTTGTATTAGATGAAGATATTGACGAACCAATTCGTATTTATGTAAATGATGTATTGGTGGCGTATGGTGAACTTGTAAATGTAGATGGATTTTTCGGAGTAAAAGTGACGAAATCGCTATAAGTCGTTGAAATAGGAGTTTGAGCTAGTAGATGAAAAACGTAAAGTTTTTTCTAATAAGCTGGTTATGCATACATGTGTGCTTGCTCTTCCCGCTACAAAGTAAAGCGGAAGAGCAAAATGTGCCAGAACAAAATATAAATGAAGTGAATGTGCAAGAAGAGAATAAGGAAGTTCAAGAACAGCCAGAACAAGTGGAAATGAAGCAAGATAAAGAGGAACAACAAGAAGCAAAAAATGAACAAGAAACCGAAAAGAAGATAGAGACGGATCAAGGGGTTATTACAGTAAATAAGCCGGAATTAAAAGTTGGCGAAGAAGTGCTGGTTATTGTAGAGCCGAAAGAGAAAAATGTTCAAAGTATAAAAGGTATTTTGCGCTTGCCAAAAAACGGCGATCAGTATGAACAAGAAAGAATGCTATCGTTTAAGTATGAAGAGGAAACGAAGCGATGGATTGCTAACTACAAGGTCGAGACTTTTGATTTGCAAGGTGATTGGAACCTTCAGCTCATTCAAAATTACAAAGAAAATGAGAAAGAAGAGCTCTTAGAAAATGAAGTGAAAGTCCCTTTTATTCGTATAAATAATGAAACGCCAACAATAGATAAAGAGATGCCGAAGTTGCATAAGGTTACTATCGACGAGGCGAAGGGGAACGTAATCGAACGAAAACAAGGTGATTCTATACATGTACGAGTGAAGGTAACAGACGTAGAATCAGCCGTGAAAGAAGTTCGTGTTACATTAAAAGGAAAAGAAAATAAAGAGATTACATTTTTATTAGATTACAATAAGCGCGACATGGAATGGCAAAAAGTATTTGAAATAACGAATGCGTTGCCAAATGGCTCATACGAATTACTTGTAGAGATAGTGGATGCGGCAGGCAATAAACTGATTGAAGCAAGTGAGTATGTCGTTTCTGTTTTGGAGCAAAAAACAGAAGAGGATAAAAAGATAGAAGAACGAGAGAATGAAGATAAATTAGAAAATAAACTAGAAGATAAGAAAGAAACTGAGAAGCAGGAAGACACGAAAGTAGAAATCCCGCTGCAGGAAGAAAAACAGCCAGTTGTTCAAATTCCGCAAAAAGAAGAGAAAGTAAACGATCTTATAAAAGAACCATTGAAAGAGAAAGAAAAAATTACTTATGTTATAAAAGAGCCTCTCACAGACAACAAGGAAGTAAATAAAAAGAAGGCTCAAAAAGATAAAGATAATAACAATCAAATCATTTCGAAAAAGAAAGAGAAAAAAGAAGAGCCAGAAGAGAAGAAAGAATCAAAAAGTGAACAGGGAATACAAGCTTCTAATGTATTTGCTATCATGTCAGGTTTATTCGTACTATTTTTAGTTTTAAAGAGTAATAAAGAATGGGGCTAAGTATTTCATAGTAGTGGAGGCGCTTAAATGGAAATTAAACGTACGACAATTGAAGATAAGACGCTACAACCATTAAAACAGCCTGCAGCTATTTCAGAACATGAAATCCAGAAAGAACGAAAGCATAGTAATCTAGTGTTTACTGGACAGTCTAAGATTATTTCGAAGAATAATGAAATAGGGATTTTACTTGCGAGTTTAGGCGATGGAAAGGTTATGAAGGAAATGCTTTCTAAAGAGATGGATACAGTATTACAACTCTTTAAAAAGTTACATACATTATCTGGAGAAGGAAAGCAAACAGATAAAATATTTGAACAAGTAATGAGAAGCTTGCAAGGACTTGTTAAGCAAGCGCATATAAAAGAACTTCCTTTGTTAGATGGAACGTATGATTTCGCAGAAGTACAACTATCATTTGGTAGAAAGGTACATATTCCGTTACTAGATGTAAGTGCACTCCTTTCTAGAGTGGAAAGTGATTCTTCAGAAGGAAATATAAATTTAATGGTAACGGTTATTGCTGCTTATATAACGAAATTATCTAACGAAACCATTTTAATTAGCGTTACAGATCGCACTGCTAAAGAGCGGGATGTAAGCGTATGGAGAGCACTTGCAGAAATGAATATGACACAATTATCACAGGCTTTGAAACATACGATGCAAGAACATAAATGGTCTATGACGTTTCTTTTTCTCTTTGTATGGATTGTTGCTATTATTTTAATTCGAGTTATATAAAAAGGTCGTCACTTTACATTGTGACGACCTCTTTTATATTTTTTCGTAGAAGAATGTATCGAAGCGCTGAAGATTATAACGTTCAGGTGTTAAAATTTGTTCAGTACTACCAACAAATAATACGCCGCCTTTTCGTAAAGCACGACTAAACTTTTCATAAAGTTTTACCCTTGCTTCTTCAGTAAAGTATATCATTACGTTGCGACAAATGATTAAATCGTAATTTGTATCGAACGACTGCATTAACAGGTCATGCTGCTTGAACGTCACGTTTTGCTTAATGTTTTGGTGTAATGAATATATATCATTCTCTTTTGTGAAATGACGCTCTTTTAAATCGGCAGGTAATTCTTTTAAAGAACGTTCTGTATATTGACCGCGTTTTGCAGTTTCTAAAATGTGAAAATCAAGATCTGTTGCTTGTATTTCAAAACGATATGGAGCTAGGTGCTTCGATAAAATTAAAGAGAGTGTATATGGTTCTTCACCGGCAGCACAAGCGGCGCTCCATACTTTTAATTTTCCGTTATTTTGTTCGAGTAATTTTGGTAGTGCTTTCGTCTCTAACGTTTGCCAACGTTCTTTATTTCTAAAAAACTCTGAAACGTTAATTGTAATATAGTCAATAAAACTTAAAAATAACTTTTGATCGGTACGTAAATTGCTTAGAAAACTAGTGTAGTTCTCAAAGCCCTTTCTCGAAATAAAAGCATCGATTCTACGACGCATTCTATCTTGTTTATATGAAGCGATATCCATATTGAATTGTTGTTTAAAACTCGCGATAAAATGATCATAATCTTGTTCAATTATCATATTTATAATAGGCACAATAACGATATTGTGCCTCCCCCTTTACATCATACGGATTTTTTGTTCAAAGTTTTTTTTCATCTGTTTTTCATGTAAACCTGGTAAATCATAAATAACAGCATCAATTCCTGCTTCTTTTGCAACGTCAACGGGAATGACAGATGTATGTTTGTCCCCATTATAAAAACAGAGAACTAAATCGGTATCTTCGATTATTTGTTTTACAAAAAACATATAATCTGATCGGTAAATGGAGTCGGAAGGATGATCAAAAGCGACATACTCGGCTCCGTGTTTTTTTAAGTAATCAACGACCTCTTGAAATTCATCTGTTAATGCTTGTAACGGCTGTAGCGTGTAAAGGCATAAATTTTGAGCGAGTCTTTCGTTTTCGATGAAAAAACGAAGAACCTCATTTTCAATAGTTTTATAACATAATATGTAAATTTTATGTTTGTGAGCATAGTCAGTTAAAAATTTTTTTATTTCTTCCTGATCTAATGCTGTTAATTGATTTGAACCACAAAGAAAAATATTCATAGATTTGTGCCACCTCATGCTAAATTGTAACATATCTTTTATAAAAAATAACTGCAAAATATTAGTGTTCAGAGTATAATTATAAATAACTGGATTTTACGATTAAGTTTAGGAAGAAATAAAAAAATAAATAAATAGGTGATATAAATGCTGCGTTCGATCTCGCATAATCCAATTTTATCGCATATACCGCCTGCTACTCAAATGCCGAAAGAAGCAAATGTCAGGACAGGACTTGCATTTTCGGATAATTTGCATGCAGATCCAAAAAAAGATAAATTGTTAGAACAAATGGAAGCATTTGTCGATAACATTGGAGAAATTAAAGAGAAAATTGAAATGGAATTAACGCTTGATAATGTAATGGAATACAAAAATACAGTAAAATCATTTTTGAATTTTTACGTAGATAATGTATTGCAATATAAAGATGTCATGTCGCGTCATCCACGTTATGGCTATTCACAGAAAATGACGATTGTGAAACAGGCGGAAATGGGATTAAATGAGTTAGAAGATGTTATGAATTTAATTAATACGAAAACGGGACATTTAGAAATGTTAAATCAGATTGGAGAAATCCACGGTTTAATTGTAAATTTAGTCTTGTAAAAGGGAAGGAAACGATATGTACATACAATTATATGAAAAGCTCGTTATTATTCAAAAAGCATATGAAAACATTCAAACGCTTGGAGAACAAATATATGAGAATTTGAAACATAAAAATGTAAATGCAGTTCAAAAATTGCAAGTAGAGCAATTGCAGTACATAGATGGTTTAAAAGGATTATCAAGCTCGTTTGAAGAAATGGTTATTCAGTTTTGTAAAGAAAAGGGAATTGAACCGTTTCGCGTAAGTGCATTATTTTCGCATTTTTCTAACGAAGAAATTGAAAAAATGGAAGAATTACAAAAAAATGTAGCTAAATTAGAAGAGAATGTAAAAATGATTCTTTTGAAAAATCAATATTACTTAAACGTACTATTAAAAACTACAGAAAGTATTGTGGATTCCGTTTCTGAATATAATTTAGAGCGAAACAATAATTCACAAATCTTTATGAACGAACTATTGTAAAGGGGAAGTGAAACATTATGAGACTGTCTGATTATAATACACCGCTATCGGGTTTGTTAGCGGCACAAATGGGATTACAAACGACGAAACAAAATTTATCTAACATTCATACGCCTGGTTATGTGCGTCAAGCAGTGAATCTCGGTTCTGCTGGAGCAAGTAATGGTCATACGCCGGAACAGAGAATTGGTTATGGTGTACAAACGTTAGGTGTTGATCGTATTACAGATGAAGTGAAGACAAAACAGTTTAACGATCAAATGTCACAGTTCTCTTACTATGCATATATGAATTCTACTTTGTCACGAGTAGAGTCTATGGTAGGAACGACGGGTAAAAACTCATTATCTAGTTTAATGGACGGATTCTTTAACGCTTTTCGTGAAGTGGCAAAAAATCCAGAGCAATCGAACTATTACGACACATTAATTGCTGAAACTGGGAAGTTTACGAACCAAGTCAATCGACTTGCTAAACAGTTTGAAGAAATAGAAATGCAAACAACAGCAGATATAGAAGCTCACGTTGATGAATTTAATAGGCTTGCTGGTAGTCTAGCAGAAGCGAACAAGAAAATCGGACAAGCTGGCACACAAGTACCGAATCAACTATTAGATGAACGTGATCGTATTATGACAGAGATGGCTAAGTATGCAGACATAGAAGTATCATATGAATCTACTAATCCTAATATTGCAAGTGTTAGAATGAATGGCATTTTAGCAGTAAATGGACAAGATACATATCCACTTCAATTGCAGAAGGATAAGGAGCCTATGTCGGTACAAATATACGGAACCGATATTCCATTAAATGGTGGGGCAATTCAATCAGCAATTGATACGAAAGCAAAGATTACTAGTTATAAAGATAATCTAAATGAATTTGTAAATTCATTAAAAAAACAAGTAAATACAGTTATGAAAAAAGATTTCTTTGTTGGAGAAGGTGCGAAAAAAATTGAAATAAACCCTGATTTTACAAAAGATATTTCGAAAATGAAAATTTCAGCTGAAACTGCAAACAGACTTGCAGGTATTACTGAGGGAGATTTTAAACCTGGACTTACATATAAAAAAGCTTTAGATCAACTTTTAGTAGGCGTAGCGTCTGATAAAAGTTCAGTAAATGCTTACCAAAGTATACATAAGGATTTATTAGAAGGAATTCAGCAAGAAAAAATGAGCATCGAAGGCGTGAATATGGAAGAGGAAATGGTAAATTTAATGGCTTTCCAAAAATATTTCGTAGCGAACTCTAAAGCTATTACTACGATGAATGAAGTGTTTGATAGTCTATTTTCGATTATTAGATAATGAGGTATAAAAACGAAGGCCTTTTCTCTTATGATTGAAGAGAGAGCTAGCAGAGTGAAGAAGCGGTCAGTGCCTAACAGTGAACCTATCGGTGTGAGACCAGAGCTATGGGGCGGTTGCCGGATAAGTTAGAAGAGGGAGCAGCCATGAATCGCGAATGAATCGTCTATTGCATAACGATGAATGAGTGATAAAGCGAAGATCTTTTCTTTTATGTTTAAAGAGAGAGCAAGCGAAGTGAAGAAGCGGTCAGTGTCTAACAGTGGACCTATCAGTGTGAGATCAGAGCTATGGAGCGGTAGAGGGATAGGGGAGAACCGGAAATAATTGTGGTTTCTTCGTCAAATTAATTTGAAATAGATAAAGGAGGATATAGAAATGAGAGTATCTACATTTCAAAATGCAAACTGGGCAAAGAATCAGTTAATGGATTTGAATGTGCAACAGCAATATCATCGAAATCAAGTAACTTCAGGGAAGAAAAATCTTCTTATGAGTGAAGATCCACTTGCAGCAAGTAAATCATTTGCAATTCAACATTCGTTGGCAAATATTGAACAAATGCAAAAGGATATAGCGGATTCTAAAAATGTGTTAAGTCAGACAGAAAATACATTGTCAGGTATTGTGAAATCTTTAACGAGAGCGGATCAATTAACAATACAAGCATTAAATGGACCAAATGGTGAAAAAGAATTAAAGGCAATCGGTGCAGAAATCGATCAAATTTTAAAACAGGTTGTATATTTAGCGAATACGAAAGAGCAAGGTCGTTATCTTTTTGGTGGAGATAGTGCAGAGAAGCCTCCATTTGCGGATGATGGGACATACCAAGGTGGCGAAAAAGATGTAATGTGGAAGTTAAATGACGGTTATGAAATTAAAGCTTTTCGTAATGGTGAGAACTTACTGACTCCTGTTATTCAAACGTTAGTAAAGATGAAAGACGCGATGCAAAGTGGTGATCAAAAAGCATTACAACCGTTCTTAGAGGAAAATAAGAAAAATTTAGATGGTGTTATTAACCGTACGACGGAAGTTGGTTCAACGATGAATACGGTTGATACGTTTAAAACGATTTTAAGTGAACAAAACTTAGCGTTACAAGAAAATCGTAAAGAGATTGAAGATGTTGATTTAGCAGCAGCTATTTCAGAGTTAGCGTACATAAACGCAACATATGAAGCGACACTTAAGGCAGTTAGTACGATGAGTAAAACGAGTATTTTAGACTACATGTAAAAGATAAGGAGTGAGACATTATGGCAGGAACAATATCTGATTATGGTGGCAGACAACAAATATGGAATTTAGGAAATAACATGATAGATACATCTAAGTTAGTAGATTTAGAGCTACAAGCTTTGGAGATGAAAAAATCACCATATACTACACAACGGCAAACATTAACAAATGAAAAAAATGTGTATGCAAGCATGAAAAAAGAATTTGGAAGTCTTGTACAAGTATTTAAAGATTTATATGCATTTAAAGGTGATGAAAAGAAAACAACTTTGTCCAAAGATGGTTTTATGACAGCACAGGCGGATGCTGCTGCTATTCCTGGAACATACACGATTACAGTAGAGCGAGTAGCCGAAAGACATCAAATAACTACAGCTCCACTTACTCCCCCGAAAACTCCTGAAGGCACGGAGCAAAAATTTAATTTAGACTTAAAACTTGAAGTGGATGATGTATTCCAGATAAATGGAAAAGAAGTTAAAGTTACGAAAGACATGACGTATAAAGATCTTGTCAATAAAATTAATAATGGAAATTATGGTACATCAGTATATACATTGGGGGATCAACTGTTTTTTACAGCTACTACTGCCGGAGAAGAAGGTAAGCTAAAATTATCTGATGGTTCAAATGGATTTTTACAAAAAATCGGGCTGGTTACTTCTGAAAGTAAGGATGGAGTGAATACCATTGCACATCAGGTAACAGCAGCAACAAACGCTGAATATACAATAAACGGAATCAAGGGGACTAGTAAGACAAATAAAATAGAAACAATTCCGGGATTAACTATTAATTTAGACAAGGTGACTACAGAGTCAATTACATTAACTATCGAAGATTCTGATATAAAAAATTCAATAGATTTAATTAAAAAAATGAAAGATGAGTATAATAAAGCTGTTAAAAATTTAGATTTATTTACTGGTAAAAATGGAGTAATGCAAGGGAATAACGTGTCATTTGCTATCAGTAATGCAATGACAAGTATTTTTAAATTTTCTCAAGATGATAAGTATTTATTTTCTTTTGGTATTCAAATTGATAAAACAGGAAATATGACTCTTGATGAAGAAAAACTGAAAACAGGTTTTAAAGAAAATCCAGAATCCACGAAACAATTTTTCTTCGGCCTGAATGGCTTAGGTCATGATACAGAGAAAAAGTTAGATGGGATATTTGGAGATGAAGGAATTATTGGGAAGCGTTCTAAAAGTATTGAAAAGCAAGTAACGGATTTAGAGAGAAAAATTCAAGATATTGATAAGGTTAATAAGGAAAAACAAACAACGATTATTGATAAATATGCAAAGTTAGAAAGTCAGTTAGCTTTACTTGATAGCCAGTTGAAGACGATTAAAGCAATGACTAAAACAAAAAGTGATGATTAATTAAAGTTGAGGAAGTGATTGTATGCAAGCATGGCAACGTTATATGCAAAATGATATTATGACGAGTAATCCAATTAAAAATACAATTTTTATTTATGAAAGATGTATTGTAGAGTTTCGTAATTTAGAAGAACTGTTACATACTTTTAAGCTACAAGAAGGAGATGCACTTCTTGAAAAGTTAGAACGTATTTTTGAAGAATTAAAGCTTCAATTAAATCCTGAAATTGCGAAAGATTTATATGATAGTCTTTATGATTTGTATGATTGGATTAGTACTCAAATTCAAACGATGAAAGTAACGCGTGAAGCAAAAGATATTGATGCGATTGTAAAAATATTACAAGATTTAATAGATGGTTACCGCGGAGCACTTGAAAATGAACAATGATATTTATCGGACATTTGTCGGTTGTTTTAATGAAATCGGTGAATTGCAAGTGTCAGATGGAGAGTTTGCTGAGAAGAGTGAAATGTTAAATCGCTGGATGATGACATTGGATGAGGAAACGCGTGCGCAAGTTGCAGCAGAAGTAAGTCCATTTATTATTAAGGCGGCACAGCATATTCGAGATAAGCAAAAGATTTTGGAAGAAATGATTATGACAAATGATGGGCGCATGAAAGCTAATTCATTTTACGGTAAATTTTAGTGATAGAGTATAGAAACGGATTCCCCTTTTAAGAGGGGATCCATTCCTTTATTTAAATAAAGATTTCCGCTGATTGAGGTTTCATTTTATGACTGTAATGAAAAAAGTAATAATCTAAATAATGAGAAAATGGCCTTTGGTTTGTAAATCATAGATTGAAATGTTTCATAGATTATTGCGTATATACAGTTTTTTTGTATTCTTTTTTATATTTTTGTATTTTTCTAAAGACAACAATGGAAAAATGGAATAAAATATGTAAGGGTACATGATTGTTAATATTTTAATAAACGCATATAAGAAAATAAATAATGAAGTGAAACTTCCATCAGTGGATCATTAAGTTAAAAAAGAAAGGGTGTGGAATATGCCAGATTTAGTGAGTGATGTAGGCCATTATATGAATTATTTAGTGACGAAACGAAATACTGTTTCTAGTAATATTGCAAATGCGAATACACCCGGCTATAAAGCGCAAGATGTAACATTTGCTGAGCAAATGGATAAAAGTAGTGCATTATATAAGAACAATGCTGCAGACTTAAAGAGCAATCCAGATTTATATCAAACGAATGAAATGCACTTACCGACAGTAAATACGAAAAATACATATGCGAAGATTCAAACGAAATCAATGCAAACGAATAAAGATGGAAATAGTGTGGATGTAACGACAGAAATGCTAGATTTAATGAAAGCAAATCAGTTATACGGTATTTCAATTAATGCGATTAATACACAATATGCAATTAACCAAGCGGCACGCGGACGTTAAAAGTAGAAGGAGAGACAACGATGTTTCAGGCAATTAATGCAAGTGGCTCAGGACTAACGACAGCGAGAAAGTGGATGGAAGTTACTTCAAATAATATTGTAAATGCAAATACAACGGCGGCTCCGGGGGCAGATTTATATGAGCGTCGTAGTGTAGTGCTAGAATCAAACAATAGTTTTGCAAATATGTTAGATGGGTCTCCTACTAATGGAGTAAAAATAAAAAGTATTGAAGCAGATAAAACTGAAAACTTAGTGTATGACCCAACACATCCGCATGCAAATGAGGAAGGATATGTACGTTATCCAAATATTGATGTGACTGCTGAAATGACGAATGTAATGGTGGCCCAAAAAATGTATGAAGCGAATACAAGTGTATTGAATGCGAATAAAAAAATGCTTGATAAAGATTTAGAAATTGGCCGAGGATAAGGGGGAATATAGTAATATGAAAATCCAACCAATGTTAAATACGCAACCATTTGGTGTGGTTCAGCAAATTGGTGCACCGAAAACTTCTCAAACATCAGTAGTTGAGGGGAAAAAGTTTATCGATTTATTGGAAGATATGAATCAAACACAAAACAATGCGCAAACAGCAGTATATGATTTACTAACTAAAGGGGTAGGAGAAACGCATGACGTTTTAATTCAGCAGAAGAAGGCTGAGTCTCAAATGAAAACGGCTGCTCTCGTACGTGATAATCTTATTGAAAATTATAAGTCACTAATTAATATGCAAATTTAGGAAAGTGGACGGGTGTGTTTAAATGGAAAAGATGAAAAATGTTATCCAATCGTTAAAAACGTGGCATAAGTTAGTAATCGGTGCTGCGCTTTTAGCGATTGTAACAGGAGCACTTTTATACTTCACCTTGCCAGATAAATATGTTGTTGTATATCAAAATTTAAATGATGCAGATAAGCAAGAGATTACAGCAGAATTATCAAAGTTAGGTGTCGATTATCAGTTAGCGGCCGATGGATCGATTCGTGTGCAAAAAAATGATGCTCCATGGGTTCGAAAAGAAATGAATGGGATGGGCTTACCGTTTAATTCTAAAAGCGGTGAGGAAATTTTATTAGAAAGCTCGCTCGGTTCAAGTGAGCAAGATAAAAAAATGAAGCAAATTGTCGGTACGAAAAAGCAATTGGAGCAAGATATTGTAAGAAACTTTGCGACAGTTGAAACGGCAAACGTTCAAATTACATTACCTGAAAAAGAGACAATTTTTGATGAAGAAAAAGCAAAAGGAACAGCTGCGATTACTGTTGGTGTAAAACGTGGCCAATTATTAACTGCTGATCAAGTTGCGGGTATACAGCAAATGATTAGTGCAGCAGTTCCTGGGGTGAAAGCAGAAGAAGTAAGTGTGATTGATAGTAAAAAAGGTGTCATCTCAAAAGGGGCAGATGAAGCGCATTCTACTAGTTCCTCTTCTTATGAAAAAGAAGTAGAGATGCAGCATCAAATTGAAGGTAAATTAAAGCAAGATATTGACGCAACGTTAATAACGATGTTTAAACCGAATGAATATAAAGTGAATACGAAAGTATCTGTAAACTATGATGAAGTTACACGTCAGTCAGAAAAATATGGTGATAAAGGTGTACTTCGTAGTAAACAAGAGCAAGAAGAGAGCTCTACTGCACAAGAAGGAGCAGAGACGAAGCAAGGCGCTGGTATTACAGCGAATGGCGAAGTACCAAACTATGGTACGAACAATAATCAAAATGGTAAAATCGTCTATGATAATAAAAATGGTAACAAAATTGAAAACTATGAAATAGATAAAACAGTTGAAACAATTAAGAAACACCCAGAATTAACGAGAACAAATGTTGTAGTATGGGTAGACAACGATACGTTAGTAAAACGAAAAATAGATATGACTACTTTCAAAGAAGCAATTGGCACAGCTGCTGGGCTGCAAGCTGATCCGAATGGAAACTTTACAAACGGTCAAGTTAACGTTGTAACTGTTCAGTTTGATCAGCCGAAAGAAGAGAAGAAGAAAGAACCAGAAGAAAGTGGCATAAACTGGTGGTTATTCGGTGGAATTCCAGCTGGTTTATTAGCGATTGGTGGTCTAGTATGGTTCTTCTTAGCAAGACGTAAGAGAAAGAAAGAAGAAGAAGAGGAATACGAAGAATACTTAGCAGAAGAGGAAATTGCTGCAAGTAATGAAAGTATTATGGAAATTCCTGAAGAGAAAATAGTACCAGAGCCAAAACCAGAACCAGAAGAACCGAAAGAACCGACGTTAGATGAACAAGTGCAGGATGCTACGAAAGAACATGTAGAAGGAACTGCAAAAGTAATTAAAAAATGGTTAAATGGACAGTAAGGGAGGAACAACGATGTTAGATGAAATCTCCTCCAAAGAAAAAGCTGCCATCCTTATTCGTACATTAGAAGAAGGGGTGGCAGCAAAAGTCATTGAATATATGACGGCTGAGGAAAAAGAAGTATTACTTCGTGAAATCGCGAAGTTTCGTGTATATAAACCGGAAACGTTAGAAAATGTACTAGGGGAGTTCTTGTATGAATTAAATGTAAAAGAATTAAACCTAGTGACTCCAGATAAAGAATATATTCGTCGCATATTTAAAAATATGCCAGAAGACGAACTAGAAAAATTATTAGAAGATCTTTGGTATAACAAAGATAATCCGTTTGAATTCTTGAATTCACTTACAGATTTAGAACCACTTCTTACTGTACTTAATGATGAATCGCCACAAACGATTGCGATTATCGCTTCTTATATTAAACCGCAGCTTGCTTCTCAATTAATTGAGAGATTACCAGATCATAAGCGAGTAGAAACGGTAATGGGGATTGCGAAGCTAGAGCAAGTAGATGGTGAATTAATAAATCAAATTGGGGATTTATTAAAATCAAAATTAAATAATATGGCGTTTAATGCAATTAATAAAACAGATGGCTTGAAAACAATAGTAAACATTTTAAATAACGTTTCACGAGGTGTTGAAAAAACAGTCTTTCAAAAGCTGGATGAAATGGATTATGAGTTATCTGAGAAAATTAAAGAAAACATGTTTGTATTTGAAGACTTACTCGGACTTGAAGATCTTGCACTTCGTCGTGTATTAGAAGAAATTACAGATAACGGTGTTATTGCGAAAGCACTTAAAATTGCAAAAGAAGAGATTAAAGAGAAATTATTTACATGTATGTCTTCAAACCGTAAAGAGATGATTCTAGAAGAATTAGATGGCTTAGGACCGCTTAAGATGACGGATGCTGAGAAAGCGCAGCAAACGATTACAGGCACAGTGAAAAAGCTAGAGAAGGAAGGAAGAATTATCGTTCAAAGAGGTGAAGATGATGTCCTTATTTAAAAACAGAATTCCGAAGAATTCTGTTTCTTTTTCTGAAGAAACGTATGAATTACAATTTCCAAAACCGATACCAGTTCACGTAGAAGAAGAAATACAAGTAGATCATGAAGAACTTCTTGCGCAGCAACAATCGTTACATACTGAACTGAATCAACTAAGGCAAGAGCAGCAAATATTAGAACGAGAGCGTCAGCAGTTATTACATGATCAAGAACAATTTCAAATGCATGTTCAGCAGCAGATGAAAGAGATAGAATCCGCACGTATACAGTTTCAAAAGGAACAACAAGAAACAGCGTATGAATGGACGGAATTATTATGGGATCAATCTTTTCAACTAGCAGAAAAAATTGTAAATCAAGCAGTAGATTCGCGCTTACTTGATGTGTTACCAATTTTAACTGGCATCGTTCAAACATTGCCTACTTCGTTTGAAAAACTAGTTATTACCGTACATCCAGAAACGTTTGAACGCATTCAAGAAGAGAAGGAAAATACGAAAGAATATTGGTTACTACAATTAGTAGAATGGAAATACGATTTTTCCTTACAGTTCGGTGAATTTGTTCTAGAAGAAGAGAAAGAGTTTTTTGAATTTAAGTTTGCACCTATATTTGCGAAACTTCGCCAGAAATGGGAAGAAGAGAAGTTATTTGAGGAGCAAAATGTATGAATCGACTATTAATGAATGAAAACCAAAAATGGAATATATTTATTGAAACGCCGTTTTATACGAAAGTCGGTAAAGTTCATAGTGTACAAGAACAGTTTTTCGTAGCGAAAGGGCCAAAGGCGAAAATCGGTGATGTTTGTCTCGTTGGAGAACATAGCGTCTTATGTGAAGTGATTGCAATTGAAAAAGAAAACAATATGTTACTTCCGTTTGAACAGACAGAAAAAGTATGTTACGGAGATTCCGTTACATTAATTGCGGAAGATGTTGTTATACCTCGTGGTAATCATTTGCTCGGAAAAGTGTTAAGTGCAAATGGTGAAGTGTTAAATGAGAACGCTGAAAACATGCCATTGCAAAAAATAAAATTAGATGCCCCGCCTATTCATGCGTTTGAACGTGAAGAGATTACTGATGTATTTGAAACAGGAATTAAATCCATTGATTCTATGCTAACAATTGGTATCGGTCAAAAGATTGGTATTTTCGCTGGATCAGGTGTTGGTAAATCTACTTTACTCGGCATGATTGCGAAAAACGCCAAAGCAGACATTAATGTTATTAGTTTAGTAGGAGAGCGTGGCCGGGAAGTAAAAGACTTTATTCGAAAAGAATTAGGTGAAGAAGGAATGCGAAAAAGCGTCGTTGTTGTAGCGACGTCAGATGAAAGTCACCTAATGCAACTTCGTGCAGCGAAGCTTGCGACATCTATTGCTGAATATTTCCGTGATCAAGGTAATAACGTACTACTTATGATGGACTCTGTTACTCGTTTTGCTGACGCGCGTAGAAGTGTTGATATTGCCGTTAAAGAGTTGCCGATTGGTGGTAAAACACTCTTAATGGAAAGTTATATGAAGAAGTTATTAGAGCGCTCTGGGAAAACACAAAAGGGATCCATAACAGGTATTTATACCGTACTCGTTGATGGGGATGATTTAAACGGACCTGTACCAGATTTAGCACGTGGTATTTTAGATGGACATATTGTATTAAAGCGTGAACTTGCAACGCTCAGTCATTATCCTGCTATTTCAGTGCTAGATTCAGTAAGTAGGATTATGGAAGAAATCGTGTCATCTAACCATTGGCAACTTGCAAATGAAATGAGAAAAATCTTATCTGTTTATAAAGAAAATGAATTGTATTTTAAATTAGGGACGATTCAAGAAAATGCAGAAAATGCTTATATTTTTGAATGTAAAAACAAAGTAGAAGGTATAAATACGTTTTTAAAACAAGGTCGATCAGATCGTTTCCAATTTGATGATATTGTTGAAGCGATGCACCATATCGTATAAGACCTCTGCTCAAGAGGTCTTATTTTTTTGTTTTTTAATATTTCACAGATTTTTTTGGAAAAAAACTATATAATAGAAAAAGAGAGCGTTATAATAGGAAGGGGCTATAAAAACAGGTGGATAAGCAGCAGTATGACACGATAAAATTGCAAATAAATCAAGAAAAAGAACAGATTTTGAAAGAAGTGTATGAATTAACAGCTGAAAAAAGAAAAATAGAACAAAAAAAAGAATATGATTTATATGTAGTAAAATCGCGTAGTAAAGTCGTACAAACTGGGCAGCGTATAATGGCTGGTATGCTTTCCTCACATACGTTTTCACCTGAAAGAATAGAAGAATGGAATCGGAAAATTAAAAAAACAGAGGATTTTATTCAAAAAAATGAAAGCCTTTTAGAACAAGTAAAAGAAAAAGAACGTATCATTGATGAGATGTATCAAGAAAATTGTAAAAAGCTTGCAAAAGTACGAGAAAAGCAGGAAGAAAAAATGCTTCTTGATTTGAAAATGTGTATGAATGGATGAGGTGAATATAGTGATACAGTCTGTATTACCGGTGCAACAAAGTTTACCTCCGCAAAAAGAAAAAGGGCTAGAAGTACAATCAAAAAGTGAAGATTCTTCATTCGATCGTACGATGAGAATGGAAAATAAAAAGCAGCCGAAAACGGAGAAAATGGAACGAGAAGAAGCACTAAAAGAAGAAAAAGAATATATTCTTTCTAAACAATCAGTAACGAAAGAAGAGCCAATTGTAAAGAAAGAAGAAAAAAAAGAGACAGAACAGTTATTGTTAGCTGTATCTGAGCAAATGGTTGCAATTGAACAATTACGTGTGCAGCCAGAATTGTTATATCAATACATACAAAAAATACAAGAGCTGTATAAAGAATATGAAAATGTAAAACTTAATGAATTGCCCGCAGGTGAATTACAACAATTACAAGAGCTTCTTTCCAATATGAATATCAAAAATGCCATATGTTTAGAAGATACAATGCAAACGGTATTAGATAAAGTGACGATGCCAGAGCAAACGATGCAAGTATTGAAAGTGGTAGAAACAGAAACTTGTAATATTGCAAAGAAACAGGAAGAACCGAAAAACGCGGAATTTCTAAAAAAGGAAAATGATGAGGAGATATTAAAGAGAGCCCTAGATTTAGAAAAAAATTCAGCAAAGGATTCGGCTAAAGGTTCTGAAAAAGTTCAAGCAAAAGAATTAGTTCAAAACGAAGAAACGCTTATAGCGAATGACTCAGAGATACATGGAGCTGAATTATTTCAAAAAACAGTGGGGAGTGAACCAGTAGCAAAACAAAATGGAATGACTGAGAAAGTGACATTACCTGACTTAGGGAAGAAAATGGAAGCACAAGTAGAAGCACTGCAAAAGTTTGTAGTGAAACAAGAGCGTGTTTTATTCCAGCTCAATCCAGAAAAACTTGGTACATTAACTGTGTTTATGAAAAAACATGGAGATCAAATTGATGTTCACGTAGAAATGGAAAAGCACGATGCGAAAAAACGTGTTGAAGTCATTTTTGATGAATTGAGACTAAAGTTAAAAGAAAAAGAAATCAATATTCAAATTAGTTATTCGGATAAAGATGAAAATCGTAAAGAACAGCGAGAACAAGAGCAAAGGCACAAACAAAAATTAGCAAGTAAGAAACACGAGAAACAACATGCAAAAGAATTTGCGGGATTATTGGAGGGATAAAGCGTGCCAACAGTTGGATTGAATACAACGAGTACAAATCATATTCCGTTGCAAGCAGGAGCGCAAACAAAGAACGCGGCTGTTAACGGTGGTGTACAATCCCCAGTTCAAAAAGCGAACGGGGTATCAACGGGTACTCAAAACACACCTGGTATTATGAATAAAGATGATTTTTTAAAGCTGTTTTTAGCCAGTTTTCAACAGCAGGATCCGTTTAATGCGATGGATACAAACCAAATGATGAATCAAACGGCTCAACTGTCCCTTATGGAACAAGTACAGAATATGACAAAAGCTGTTGATAAGCTTCAAACAACGATGTATTCGACAGCCCTAGATGGAGGGATGAAGTTTTTAGGAAAGTATGTTAGAGGTGTTAACGACAAGGGAGAAAAAGTATTTGGTCAAGTGGAAACAGTGCGACTTGCTGAAAATAATGATGTCCAACTTATTGTTGGTAACCAAGTTGTCTCAACCCGCTTCGTAGAAAGAGTATCAGATAAACCGATAACAGAAACAAATCCAGAAGATGAGAAAAAAGAAAATACAGAAACGGCTGGAGAAACTGAGGAAGTTAAAGAAAATAAATAAGGAGTGTACATAAGTTATGATTAAAGCATTATATACAAGTATTACAGGAATGAGTGCAACACAAAATGCATTAAGTGTTACTTCAAATAATATTGCAAATGCACAAACAGCAGGATATAAGAAGCAAAAAGCTATTTTTGATGATTTACTATATAATAATACAGTTGGTTCACGCGGTGATGGTTCTTATGCTGGTACGAATCCAAAGAGTGTTGGTAATGGTTTGAAATTTAGTGGTACAGCTACAGATTTTAGTGATGGTTCTATTACTTTAACCGGTGAGAAGATGGAAACAGCAATAGAAGGAAATGGTTTGTTTATAGTTGGGGATCGTAACGGAGGAAATATAGAGTATACTAGAAAAGGGTCTTTTGGTGCATCTGCTGACAATTTTATAACGGCTACAGGTGGACAGTATGTATTAGGTTATGGTGTAAAACCAGGTACACAAGAAATAGATTTTTCATCGCAACCAAGTGCAATAAAACTTCCTATTGGTTCGGCCATAGGAGGAAGTGTAACTGATAAGGCAACACTAGCTGGGAATTTATCTAGAAATCAATCAAATCTATCAACAGATTTTACAATTTATGATGATGAAGGAAATTCAATCACATTACGTTTAGATATTAAACAGGTTACAAGAAAAGAGCCTGTTGGAGATGGTAAAGGCGATGGAGATGGCGAAAAGACAGTTGATGTACCTGTTCCAGGAGAATATACATATACATTTTCTATGAGAAATGATTCTCAAAATGAAAAAGAATTTAAGCCTGTTAATGGGGAAGACGGTACACCTTTAACGAAAAATATTAAATTTGATAAAACTGGTAAATTAGAAAAGCTTGACGAAGATGTGCAACGTAATCCTAATACAGGAGAGGTTACACAAGGTGGGACTATAAAGATTCCATTTGCTAATAAAGACCTAGAGTTGAATTTAGGTGGTTTAACAAATTATCCAACAGGAAAAACACTTACAGCAACAAATGTAGCGGGACGCCCAGCAGCAATTGCAAATGATTATTCTATTTCAGACGGTGGTTTCGTTATGATGAGGTATTCAGATGGTAGTATGAAAGTTGTAGGACAATTAGCAGTGGCTACATTCCCGAACACAGGTGGGTTAATGAAATCAGGAAATGGTAATTACATTGCAACACCATCGTCAGGTATTCCAGCAATTGGAGTTGCAGGTGAGAATGGTGCCGGTAACGTACGTGGTGGAGCGAAGGAAAG
Organism: Bacillus cereus group sp. Bc031; assembly: GCF_027716265.1. NCBI lineage: Bacteria > Bacillati > Bacillota > Bacilli > Caryophanales > Bacillaceae > Bacillus > Bacillus cereus group sp. Bc031. The sequence continues at coordinate 36,533 of NZ_JAQFUL010000023.1, read as the reverse complement.
TTCAAACGTTGACTTATCTGTAGAATTCGTTGACTTAATGTTGTATCAACGTGGATTCCAAGGAAATGCGAAAGTAATTAAAGTGTCAGATGAAGTATTAAATGAAGTAGTAAACTTAATTCGATAATATATAATACAGAAAAATTGTAATGTAGTAGAAAGGGTTTTTTATTCGTATGACAAGACAAGAGCGGATTTTACAATTGCCTTTTTTCGAAAATAAACGTGAACTTGCTGAGCAAGTGTTAAAAATGGAACGAGAAGAGCATGTATATTTACCTGATCAATTTGAAATTAAGCAAGTACCTCCATATTCATTTGGCGAAAAGCAATCAATCATTGGCCGTATTCATGAGTTTTATTTCGTAAGTGTTGGTAGCGAAGGAGAATGGAAGTATCAACTGTTTAAGGACGAGATGAAGTGCCGTGAGTTTTTTATTACGTTACCAGATATTACGGATCAGCAGATAGCTTTTTGGTTCAACAACATTGAGTTATTGAAAAGCTCTTAAAAAGCTATTAAAAGCGATTAAAGGTTATTAAAGGCCCTTTTATAGATTTCGAGAGAGGATCTGGTGGGTATGTGCTAGAGCCTAGTGCTTATGTGTGTGCTTGACCATTGTGTAAGGCCAGAGATATGCAGAGTTACTAGGGTAATGTAAGAAGATTTAAGCGAAGTGTAGATAACAGCTATGATCTGCAAGTAGTTGTAAGGAAATAGATATGAGAGGTACTGGAATTGTTAGGGATGAGATAAGCATTTCATAGTAGGACAGTGCCTTTTGGATAGTTTATGGTGATAGATTTTTATAAAAGGAGAGGTGAGGAGGATGGCGCAGAATAAGTATCGCGTTACATTCATTTCGCCGAGTGAGGTTGAGCAACGGACTGTAATGGCGGCGAGTAGTTTGCCGGATTTAATTCGTAAAGTAGAGAGTATTATTGCAGATCCGAACGGTTATTTTGTAAATGATAAAAAAAATAATTGCTATTTTAAAGTGATTAAAGATAATGTTACGTTTATTCAATATGAGTTACTATTTTCGGATAAGGAAATTCATATTGAAAAATTAAAACATATAGCACCAGCTATATTGAAACAATTATTTAAAAAAATAAATGATCCAGAATTATATGCACTTGCGCTACTTGATGTTGATATAGCGACGAAAGAATATGTGCTAGAAGAAATGGATTCGGAGCTAAGAATAAGAGTAGAAACGGATCTTTCAAAAAAGTGGGAAGCAATGCCGACAGAAATTGTAGGAGCACAAGAAGTGTTATTAGAGGCACTTGCTTCTTTTATACAAGATTAAGCGTCTTTTAAAATAAATCGTTCAACTATCTATATTTTTTATATAGGTAGTTGACTTTTTCGTTTTAATAAAGCTTAATAATTAGATATACGGAAATAATGAAAGGGGAGCGACACCTTTATGTCACAAGCACAAAGTATTTTATTAGAAAGCGGAACAAATGAATTAGAGATTGTTACCTATACTGTTGGTGAAAACCTATTTAGTATTAACGTAATGAAAGTACGTGAAATCATTAATCCATTCCCTGTTACAACTGTGCCAGAATCTCATCATGCAGTTGAAGGTGTTGTTCAAGTACGCGGTGAAATTTTACCAGTTATCAACTTAGCGACAGCTCTTAATTTAAAATCGACAAAGCCACTTGATCAAACGAAATTTATCATTTCAGAATTAAACCAAATGAAAGTTATTTTCCGCGTGGATGAAGTGCATCGTATTCAACGTATTTCTTGGGAGCAAATTGATGAACCAGCTTCATTATCTATGGGACTAGAAGAAACGACATCTGGTATTGTAAAACTAGATGGAAAAATCATCTTACTATTAGATTACGAGAAAATTGTATGTGAAATTAGTGGTACTGGTTATGACAATAAATCACTTTCAAAATTAGAACAAAAAACAGATCGCGGTGAAAAAGTTATTTATATTGCGGAAGATTCAGCAATGCTTCGTCAAATATTAGAAGAAACATTATCATCAGCTGGATATACGAAAATGAACTTCTTCAGCAATGGTGCAGAAGCGTTAGCACAAATTGAAAAGTTAGCGAAAGAGCAAGGTGAAAAAATGTTTGAACATATTCACTTGCTCATTACGGATATTGAAATGCCGAAAATGGATGGACACCATTTAACGAAAGTAATTAAAGATAGTGAAATAATGAATCGTTTACCAGTCGTTATTTTCTCTTCCTTAATTACAAATGAATTATTCCATAAAGGTGAAGCTGTGGGAGCAAATGCTCAAGTAAGTAAGCCAGATATTCAAGAGTTAATTGGTTTAGTAGATAAGTTAGTACTTTAAAAGCTTCTTTTTAGCTGGAATAGAGGAACTAGCCATGTGTGGAGCGGTCAGTGCTTAATAGAGCCCTATGCGATGTGAGATTTCAATTGAAGGTTTGTAGATTCTATTTATAACTCTATTCTTTTAGTGGAGAGAAGGGAACTAACCATGTGTAGTATTGGTTAGTTCCTTTTTGGTGTTCTATATTCTGTATAGGTGGAAGGATGGAACGTTTTTGGAATGAATGTGGCTGTATGTATAAACAATCTTTATTTAAAGATTTTTGATTTGAAAATATAAAAAATATTCTGGGATTATTTTAGTAATTTTTCGTGATAACGCAAATCTTTTCGGTGAAATTACATTCTAAATACCATATAATATAATTAAAAGTGATTAATATGCAATTATGCATATTAATGAAAAAATCTTTTTCTATTTCAATACTTTCTATACATTTTTGTATGTTTATTATTTGACAGACAATTTCGAAATGTTATAATATGGATATGTAAAATTTTCTATTTTCTGAATGGACATGGGAGTCTGATGAGAATTGTGAAAGGATGAGGGGGAGTGGCACAGATTATGTATCACCACACAGCAATCAATGTATTAAGTCTCTTACAAAACATGTCAAATAATAAAATGAACGATATGCAACTAGAAGCGGAATTTAAAAAAATAGAAAAACAATTCCAAGTAAAATATGAAGAACTAGTTGATTTACATAATAGAATGGTATTATTTCAAATAGATATAGAAAAAAATGGCGGGATGCGAGCATATGAAAAATCAACGATCACATGGCTCAAGTCTGAACTAGAGTTACTGTATGAAGTGTATCAATTTTGCCAACGTCACGATTTAAACATTATTAATATTTCAAAATATGTTAGTAAAAACGAACTAAATCTTTTCCCGAAAACAGAAAGTCAATTACAAAATACGTATTACAAATTAAAAAAACGTGAAATGCCGTTTGAAAATATTGAAAAACAAAAACCCGGAAGAAAGCGAAAATATACACCCGTAAAAGAAACAATCGTTGAAATGAAAAAAGAAAACAATTATGTATTAAAAGAGGAAGTACAACATAAAGAAAATGAAAAAAGCCTCGTAACAGTTATATCTGGTATCGTTGATAACTTTGAAACAATTAGTCAACATAGTGAAAGAAAAGAAGATGAATTACATCAGTTTATGGAAGGTATTTATAAGCTTTCTAGTATGGCTGCAGGGCATTTTAAAGAAGAGTCTAATAGAAGTAGTCTAGAAAGTGAATTGCGAGCGTTACAATTGGAAAATGAAAGGTTAAAACGAGAAAAAGAAGAACTTGTGCAAGACGTGAAAGACATGACGCAACAGTTAGTTTATTTCATTAAAAGCTCCGACGTCGATCAAATTCGTAAATTACCAACTTTCGTACAAGAGTGTAAAATGGAATTAAATAAACTGGGGCTATATAACGCACAAGATGGAAAAATGAAAATAAGGATCGACCGTAGAGGACAAGTTATGACGTTAGCACCATAAAAGTATTGGGTACAAAATAAAAGGGAAGTACATAGTTTATATGTATTTCCCTTTTGCTTTGTTTTGAATCAATATAATGAAAAATTATAGATACGAAAATCTGTATAGTAATAAGTAACTTTATTTAATAATTTAACTGTAAATAACATGTGCTAAAAAAGAAGTCTTTTTAAAATAGAAACTTGGACGGTATCTCATTCTATATGTTTAGAAGTCTTTTGAGTTTATAAATGAATTTATTAATTTTCAACAGGGTTTAAATATAAGTTTATTTTGAAGAAGGAGTAATTTTGGGAGTACTAGTATCCAAAGTTGTTGAATTAATAGTGAATGTATCATTTGTTTGACTTTTGGAAATATATATTGATTCCGTTGGTGTATAGTTACCAAGATATCTGAGATAAATAAAAAAATAATAAAAAAACATTAAAAAATATGTAAAATAATAATATAATGATTAAAGGATGCTATAGTATTATAAATAAAGGAGTCAAAAATAAAATGAAACCGTTTATGTCAGCATGTTTAATTGTAAAAAATGAAGAAGATATGTTACGGAAATGCTTACAATCACTTCAGGGTGGAGTAGATGAAATTGTTGTTGTAGATACAGGATCAACGGATGCAACAAAAGAAATTGCAAAAGAATTTACAGATAAAGTATATGACTTTGAATGGATAAGTGACTTTGCTACTGCTCGTAATTTTGCAGCATCTAAAGCGAGTGGAGAGTGGATTCTTACAATTGATGCAGATGAATGTGTGGATGAAGAAAATTTAAAAGTAGCAATTGAAGAAATTCAATTACAGAAGGATAGATATGATGCTTATGTTGTTAATATTATGAGTTTTGTAGGAGAGCACGGCGAACGTACAACAGTAAATAAAATGGGGAGAATATATAAAAATGATGGGACAATCTATTTCAAAGGAGCGCTGCATGAACAAATTGTAGCTGTTGAAGCAAAACCGAATATAGCGCAATCTTGTTTAGTGTTATATCATTATGGTTATTTATCTCATATAGTAGAAAAACAAAATAAAAAAGACCGGAACTTAAAAATTGTTACAAAGAATTTACGTAGTAAAAAAAATGATGGGTTTTCATTATTTAATTATGGACAAGAGTTACGTAGGCAGGGGAAAACAAAACAAGCATTAAATAAATTTGTTGAGGCATATAAATGTAAAAAAAGTGTTGATGAAGGTTGGATCCGTACATGTCTATATTTTATTATTGAAAGTTTAGTAGAGTTAAAGCGTTTTGAAGATGCTTTGAAAATTATAAAGGATACAGAGACATTATGGCCAGAGTCTCCAGATTTTATTTGTTGGAAAGGTGATATTTATTATCTGCAAAATCGTTATGAGGATGCGAAGATAGTATTTGAAACAATTGTAACTAATCAAGAAAAATACAATGATGTTGCTTATCAGTTTGATCGGAAAACATTTATTCCACATGAGCGTCTTGGCCGAATTTATGAAATAGAAAAAAATGATGAAAGAGCATTGCAACATTATATTGAAGCTCTTAATGAAAATGCCTCATCTATAAATGTCATAATGAAAGTAATACAAATGCTAAGTAAATATCATTCGGCTGAAGAAATATATGAATTTTTAGTACAGCAAAATATTTTAAAAACAGATGTGATACGATTAGAAATAATAAAGTATTTGCTAAGCACAGGTTTACCAGATTTACCAGTGTTACTTGCACGTGATTTAAAAGAGACAGTATTAGTAAAAATAATAGAATTAAAAGCAAGTCTTATTACAATACAATCTTCTGAGGCAGAAAGTATTGATGTTAAAAGAACAGATTTATTATTAGGGATACAAAGAGGGATATTTGATCTTGGTGATTTATGCATATTATATGAAATCACGGAGAGTATTCATGTACAAGAAGTAATACAGTGTTCTGATTTTAAACATGTATTCGAGATGTTATTTGGAGAGTTAGATGGTTCTAAGAAAATAAAGCGCGATGAGTATTTAGCGATACTAGAAAAAGCAATTCGTTATAATAAGTCAGAATTCGTAGAACGACTTATTACATATACAAATATGTTTCATCAAGATATTCATGCTAAAATTGCAGATGTATTTTATGACATTGGTTATGAAGATATTGCTTTGGAGTTTTACCAGTTATCAGGTGAAAATCATATTTCCAAACAGGGTTATGAGAATATTATTGAATGGTTAATTGCTCAAAATAATAAAGAAGAAGCGCAGCGTATTGCGTTGCAAGCTATAGAGTTATTTAAAACAGATTTTCGCTTTTATAAGTATAGTTTAGAAATGGCTGAAGGAAATATAGAAGGAGTAATGTCAAAAGCTGTGAAGGCTTTTCCAGATAGCGATTGGTTGAAAGGAAAATTATTATTATCATTCTAAAATTAAGTTGAAAATATGAACTATCTTCAGAGAAAGGATAGTTCATATTTTATGAAGAATCGGAACTATATGACGAATGAAAAATACTAATAGTTATATAAAAAATACAGTGAGGATAAATGGGATGAGGAAAATCTTAACATATGGAACTTTTGATTTATTGCACTTTGGTCATATTAATATATTAAAGCGAGCAAAAGAACTTGGTGATTATTTAATTGTAGGGTTATCTACAGATGAATTTAATGCAATAAAAAATAAAAAATCTTATTATAGCTATGAAAACAGAAAATTGATGTTAGAGGCAATTAGGTATGTTGATAAAGTAATTCCTGAAGAGGAATGGGAACAAAAAGTTAATGATATTAAAAAGTATAAAATTGACATATTTATAATGGGGGATGATTGGAAAGGGGAATTTGATTATTTGAATATGTATTGTAAGGTTTTATATTTTCCGAGAACAATTGGGGTTTCAACAAGTGAAATAAAAAAAATTACAAATAATATGAATATAACTTATTAGGTGATTATGAATAAATGAAAAACAGGCACTCTATAAGAAAATATTGCTTATTAGAGTGCTCATCTGTTAATTAGACTTACGAGATAAATATAGTTTTGTAACGAATTTCCATACCCTTTCGGAAGAATTGCCATCTTGATATGCATGGATTTTATTTGTAACTTGTTTTCTCGCTTTTTGATAGTAAGAATGGTTTGTTTCATAAGCTAAAATTTCACTTTGTAAGCTTATTTGATCAAATACTTTGGGACCTGGTGTCCATTCTTCGTACGGCGTAAGTAAGAAGCCACGATCCTCATTATATTCTTCCAAATCTGTTGGTGTAAATATAATAGGTTTGTTTAATAATAGATAGTCGAAATATACAGAAGAATAGTCTGTTATTAAGAAATCAGTTGCACCTAATACTTCATATAAATCAATTTTCCATTCTTTTAATTTTTCATCTGGGAATAAGCTGATATGAGAAATCCCTTTTAACATTTTATCATAATTCTCACCATATAGCGGATGTGATTTTACGATTAATTGATAATTGTTTTTTTCTAAAAACTGATTAAAAGTAGATAAATCAAAATCATTAAATCCAAATAAAATAGAAGAGTGTTTTGTACTATTTGTTTGGCTATTGGCGCGAAATGTCGGCATATAGAATATAAATTTTTGATTGGTATCCTCTATATTTAGAAACTTACATAATAATTCGCGAGTGTTTGAATTAAATAAAAAATCATTACGAGGAGCTCCAGTAATTACAAAGTTATTAGGGTCTACTCTTACACATTTGTACAATAGTTCGTTATATAAATGGGAATAGGACGCTAAATAATTTAAAGGCTTAAAAAATGCTGAAATACTATTTTTATTATGATAATTTGGATCAGCATAAAACATTGTTTTTAGTGGGAAACCATGCCACAAATCAATGACAATTTGATTTGGATTAAACTGTTGTTTATTAAAGTTATATTCCATGTTTGTGGTAATAACAATATCGCTTTCAATTATCTTTTTTGTGTATTCGTTTGTTACGTCATTTACTAAAACAAACTCTACATCAAAGTGCTGTAGTATATTATTAGGGATTGATTTATATAAAGCTAAGGTATTACAGCCACTGAGATTTCTATATGTAAGTAGAATTTTTGGTTGTTTATTTTTTATTGTTATATTTTGTTTCGAAATATTCCCAATAAATTGCACAGTTGTTATTGTCCACAGATTATTTTTTTTAGACAAAGATACTTCATACAATAAGATGTTTTCATTTTTTATGAGCTGGAATTGTACAATTGCACAATTATTATGTACATTAAGAGACTCTACCTTAGGGTAACAAATAGGATAACTTTTTGTTTCATAGTTATGGTCAATTAAGTAATTATTAATGTTTGCTAATACTATATCTAAAATAGTATTCTTTTCTTTTGTTTCATTAATTATTTTGTGAGTATTCGAAGCTACAAGCATCTTTTCTTTAATAACTTTCAACAATTTTATATAATACATCAAAGTTTCCGTATTTATATTTTGGATATATTTTTCTCCAGTTTCAACAAAAACTTTTTGAAAGCTTCCGGTTTTTAAAAGTAAATTGTTATCTAGTGTTTGAATCCACTCTATTAGGAGTTTAATCGTTTTTTGTTGAATAACCGGTTCGTCCTGGGATAAACTACCAATTAATAAATATTGAATACTACCTTCAATTAAACGCTTAGCATATATAATGAAGGATTTGTGCTCTAAACCGTATTTGCTTTTTTTAAAGTAGTTACGTATAGTATCAAATGCATTAAATATGTGTGGTAGGCGAGTTACTGGGTTAGTAAATGCTGATTGTGTTAAAGATAAATTCTGCGATTGTCGTACCCTATAATTATAAATAATAGACGATGTTGTAACAATTTTTGTTGCGCTTAAGAAAGTTTGTATAGCAAATGGGTGATCTTCAATATATTGGATGTCCTCTGCAAATTGTATTTTTTGCAGTAATTCTTTTGTATATAATTTCCCCCAGATGAATACATTAGAAATAATTTCAGGATTTTCTTCAATAGAGACTTTTTTTATAATGGAATCCTCTGTATCTTGAAGAATGTTATTTATATCGGAGAAATTTTGCATGGATCCTATAACTAAGTCAGCTTCATTTTCTTGTGAGATAATATACATAGTCTCAATTGCTCGATTTGGCAATAGGTCATCAGAGTCAACAAATGTAATATAAGAACCAGTAGCTAATTTTAATCCTATATTTCTGGCAGCAGATACTCCTTTATTCAAATCCTGTTGAAAAAAACGGACATTTTTGTTTTCTTGTGCATAAGATGAAGCTATACTTCCTGTTTTATCTGTTGATGCATCATTAATAAGTATAATTTCTATATTTGGATAGGTTTGATTTAGTAATGATTGAATTGTCTGTTCTATATATTCTTCAACATTATACATAGGGACAATTACACTAATTTTTTCTTGATGCATTTATATGTCTCCTTCAAAACTTATTTCAGTGAAAATTTTGTTAATTAGGTTATTTTATAAAAAACGAAAATTTGGTTTGTGTGCATGGGTTTTTTGTATAAGACTCTTAAACATTTGTTGTAAAAAAATTAATGAAAACAATAAATCTTTGTATATTCGTTGATAATTTATAAAAAACATATCATTAACTTTTTATAATAAAATACACCTTTCTGCAAGCAGAAAGGTGTATTTTATTTTTATCTAATGAATTATTGTAATAATTTACTCACCATTTGCGGAGTTTGATTTGCTTGAGAAAGCATGCTGATGCCAGCTTCGTTTAAGATTTTAAACTTAGTCATTTCAGACATTTCTTTTGCCATATCTGCATCTTCGATTTGAGAAGCAGTTGCTGCCATGTTAGTTGCTTGATTGTTTAAGCTTTCTACGTTAAAGTCAAGACGGTTTAATGTAGCACCAAGTGTAGCACGGTCTCCTGCAACTTTTGCAAGGGCTGCATCAATTGCAGAAATTGCTGCTCGTGCAGAAGTTGCATCAGCTGCTGCAGTAAGGCCAGTAGCTAATGCGGCGTTACCAATTGCGATGTCTTTAATAGATAGAGCACCAAGTGAAACGCTTGATAATTTAACCCCAATTTGTTGTTTACTATCGCTAGAATCCATTGTCTGAATTGTAACTGTTGTACCTGCTTTCAATAGGTTTTGGTCGTTAAATTGTGTGTTATCAGAAATATAAGTGATTTGTTTTTGTAATTCACTAAATTCTTTTTGTAAAGAAGCTTGGTTTCCTTTTGTGTTCGCACCGTTCGCAGATTGAGTAGCAAGGTCACGCATACGAAGTAAGATGTTAGATACAGAATTCATTGCAGATTCTGCAGTACGGATTAATGACATACCGTCTTGTGTGTTACGAGCTGCAACAGACATACCGCCTTCACGTGCTTTCATACGAGTAGCAATTGCTAAACCGGCAGCATCGTCAGCTGCACTGTTAATACGTTTACCACTAGATAAACGATTCATAGAAGTGTTCATTTTGTCTTGGTTTTGGCGCATGTACTCTTGAGTACGCATGCTGTTAATGTTTGTATTAATTCTCATGATTAAGAACCCCCATTTTTTTATATTGACTTTTCTGCAAATTGAAAAACGGTAATATGCGAAAAAATCAATTTCGAGATTTATTGTAATCCCTGTCATAGCGGGTGTCAACTAAAAATTCGAATTAATAAATATAAAAAAATAACAGTTTAACAATATATTCATTTTTTTATTACAATATTATTAAAAGGATTATTGCAAACTTTAAAAAAAAACTCTAATATTAGATTATCTTTGTTTACCGAAAAGGTGATATTATGATAGTTGGAAATATAGTAAAAGAAGTCCTTGCATATAAGAAAGGACAAATTCAGCAAAAGCTAAGTAGTCCACAAGCATTCGTTAGTAGTCGTTTTCAAGAGAAGTTGCAGAGTGAACCTGCGAAGGAGACGAAGGGTACTACGCAGCCGGTAAGTGTAGAGAATATGAGTCAGCCGGTACAATCTACGAAAATAGAAACGGTCGTTAATAAACCGGAACAATCTATTCATAAAGTAGAGGAAGCGAGTAAGCCTGAAGAAAAGGCTGAAACGAAGAACGTAGATGAAGTGCAAGTCGCACAAAAAGAGTTTGAACGACGTTTCCCAGAAACGAAAAATGAGGCTGCTGATACGTGGGGATTAACGAAGAAGTATAATATTCAAAAAATACGTTCTTCCAATGAAGGAAAGTATGAGGATATTATTGATAGAGTCAGTCGTACATACGGAATTCCGAAAACGTTAATTCAAAAAATGATTGAAGTAGAGTCTAATTTTAATCCGAAAACGGTGTCACATGCAGGTGCGATGGGACTTATGCAGCTTATGCCAGCGAATGTGAAAGAGATGGGTATAAAAAATCCATTTTCACCAGCTGAAAGTATTGAAGGCGGCGTGAAAGAGTTAAGCGGTTATTTAAAGAAAAATAACGGCGATCTTGTATTAGCGCTTGCATCTTATAATGCAGGTCCTGGTAATGTGAGAAAGTACGGAGGCGTACCACCATTTAAAGAAACGCAAGGATATATTAAAAAAATATTAAATATCGACGTTTCAAAATAAGAAGTTTCATATATAGAGAGAACATGAAATTTTCGTGAACATGATATGGGAGTTGGCTAGATTTGAAATTACAAGATGATATTCCGTTAACAATTTATTTTGAAATCGGAAATACGAAAAAGAAAATTGAAGATTTGCTTCATATTACGAAAGGTACATTGTATCGTCTTGAAAATTCAACGAAAAATACGGTACGTCTTATGCTTGAGAATGAAGAGATTGGAACCGGAAAGATTTTGACGAAAAACGGGAAGATGTACGTTGAAATCGTTGAATTGAAAAGGTAGGGAAGGGGATTGTCATGAGTGGCGAAAAATTAAGCCAAGAGCAAATTGATGCCCTGCTGAAGGCGGTTAATGAAGGCGAGGAAATGCCAGCTTTCGCACAAGAAGCAGGAAAGCAAGAGAAATTTCAAGAGTATGATTTTAATAGACCGGAGAAGTTCGGTGTTGAGCATTTACGTAGCTTGCAAGCAATTGCTTCTACATTTGGTAAACAGACGTCACAGACGTTGTCAGCGCGTATGCGTATTCCGATTGAGCTAGAGCCTTCAACGGTTGAGCAAGTTCCGTTTACGAGTGAGTATGTGGAGAAAATGCCGAAAGATTACTATTTATATTGCGTTATTGATCTTGGCCTTCCAGAGCTTGGGGAAATTGTTATTGAGATTGATTTAGCATTCGTTATTTATATTCATGAATGTTGGCTTGGCGGAGATAGTAAGCGTAACTTTACGATGCGCAGACCACTTACCGCATTTGAGTTTTTAACACTTGATAATATATTTACGCTTCTTTGTAAAAATTTAGAGCAATCATTTGAAAGCGTTGTTGCGATTGAACCGAAATTTGTAACGACAGAGACAGATCCGAATGCATTAAAGATTACGACAGCAAGTGATATTATTTCATTACTAAACGTAAATATGAAAACGGATTTTTGGAATACGACAGTGCGTATCGGAATTCCGTTCTTATCTGTTGAAGAAATTATGGATAAGTTAACATCTGAAAATATTGTCGAACATTCTTCAGATAAACGTAAGAAGTATACGTCTGAAGTGGAAGTGAAAGTAAATCAAGTGTACAAACCTGTTCACGTTGCGATTGGTGAGCAGAAGATGACGATGGGTGAGATTGAACAAATTGAAGAAGGCGATATTATTCCGCTCCGTACGAAAGTTTCAGATGAATTACTTGGTTATGTAGATGGAAAACATAAATTTAATTGTTTTATTGGTAAAGATGGAACGCGTAAGGCGCTCTTATTTAAAAGTTTTGTAGAGTAGGAGGATCCATATGAAGCATGAAGTATCTCCTGTGTCATTAATGGGATTAGAAGATTTTGCAGGAAAGCGAAATGAAGCAAGTAAAGCACATATTGATACTGTTTCAGATATTTCGATTGAACTTGGTGTAAAGCTTGGAAAGGCATCTATTACGCTCGGTGATGTGAAAGAGTTAAAAGTTGGCGATGTTCTAGAAGTAGAGAAAAACTTAGGACATAAAGTAGATGTGTATTTAAGTAATATGAAAGTTGGCATCGGGGAAGCGATCGTAATGGACGAGAAGTTCGGTATTATCATTTCTGAAATTGAAGCTGACAAGAAGCAAGCTGCGCTTATGAAAGCGCAAAGTCAAATGCAAGATAAAGAGTAGAGGAGGAGTCATATGTCGTATATGACGACCTTATTTCAAGTCGTTTTACTGTTTGGTGCGCTCGGCTACGGTGCCTATTATATGACGAAAAAGACGCGCAAACAGCAGTTTTTTAAACAAGGTGAAAATGGCCACATTCAAGTGAAAGACGGTGTGTATTTAAATCATCAAACGAGCGCCTTTTTATTTGAAGTAGACGGTAAACAAGTGTTCACTGTTATTAGTAATAACGGTGTTCAATCTGTGCAATTAACAGGAACAGGAAATCAGTTTCAACAAGCGCTAGAAGACGCGGTGAAGAGTGAAACGAAAAAAGTAGAGGATCCATCATGAGAATAAAGAAACAGTTATCGTTATTAGCCGTTATTTTCGTATTTTCTATCGTTTTTTCAATTATTTTTGTAAATCCAGCGTATGCAGCCCAAAACGGTTTTATTAATTTCGAAAATGGAAAAGAGTTTACGAGTAACTCAAGTGTACAGTTATTTGCGCTCGTTACCCTTTTATCATTATCTTCATCTATCGTTCTATTATTTACACATTTTACTTATTTTATGATCGTTCTTGGGATTACACGTCAAGGACTCGGGGTAATGAATTTACCGCCGAACCAAGTGCTCGTTGGACTTGCCTTATTTTTATCACTCTTTACTATGCAGCCTGTTCTTGGGCAGCTAAAGAGCGATGTGTGGGATCCGATGACAAAAGAGAAAATAACAGTAAGTCAAGCTGCGGAAACGACAGCGCCGATTATGAAAGAGTATATGTCAAAGCATACGTATAAGCATGATTTAAAAATGATGCTGAAAGTGCGCGGAGAAGAGTTGCCGAAAGATTTAAAGGATCTATCCTTATTTACGCTCGTACCATCCTTTACGTTAACGCAAATTCAAAAGGGATTGTTAACAGGGATGTTCATTTATTTAGCGTTTGTATTTATAGATTTGATTATTAGTACACTGTTAATGTACCTCGGGATGATGATGGTACCGCCGATGATTTTAAGTTTACCGTTTAAAATACTCGTTTTCGTATATTTAGGTGGATATACAAAAATCGTCGACATTATGTTTAAAACGGTTGCCTGAAGCGTTTGATGCTATGTGATAGGAGTCATATAAATGAATACGTCACCAATTATAGATATTTTTCAAACCTTTTTTTATAAAGGGGTTATGATTTTAATGCCGGTTGCCGGTGTTAGTATGATTGTCGTTATTATCATCGCTGTCATTATGGCGATGATGCAAATTCAAGAACAAACGCTGACGTTTTTACCGAAAATGGCGAGTATTGTACTCGTTATTATCATTTTAGGTCCGTGGATGTTTCAAGAGTTAACGACGCTTATTTTAGATTTATTTGATAAAATTCCATCGCTATTGCGTTCGTACTAAGATAGGGGAACTGAAATGAATATGGAATTATGGGCGGCGACGTTTTTTGCGTTTTGCCGCATTACTTCATTTTTATATTTTTTACCGTTTTTCTCTGGACGTTCCATTCCAGCAATGGCGAAGGTTACATTTGGACTTGCTCTTTCGATTACTGTTGCCGATCAAGTTGATGTCTCTCACATAAAGACAACTTGGGACGTTGCAGCTTATGCTGGTACGCAAATTGTAATTGGATTATCACTTTCAAAAATTGTAGAAATGCTGTGGAACATTCCGAAAATGGCCGGGCATATTTTAGACTTTGATATCGGTTTATCACAAGCAAGTTTGTTTGATGTAAACGCAGGTTCACAGTCTACTTTACTATCAACCATTTTTGATATATTTTTTCTCATTATTTTTATTTCACTTGGCGGCATTAATTATTTCGTTGCCACGATTTTAAAGTCGTTTCAATATACAGAGGCGATTTCAAAATTGCTGACGACTAGTTTTTTAGATAGTCTACTCGCAACGTTATTATTTGCGATTACATCAGCGGTTGAAAT
Source organism: Bacillus cereus group sp. Bc031 (assembly GCF_027716265.1). NCBI lineage: Bacteria > Bacillati > Bacillota > Bacilli > Caryophanales > Bacillaceae > Bacillus > Bacillus cereus group sp. Bc031. Next base: position 21,508 of record NZ_JAQFUL010000023.1, on the reverse strand, counting down.
TGCTCTTCCGCTCATGGGAAGCTTATTCATCATTAACTTTGTTTTAATTTTAATCGCAAAAAACGCTCCGCAATTAAACGTTTTTATGAATGCGTATGTTATTAAAATTACATGTGGTATTTTGTTTATTGCGATGAGTGTACCGATGCTCGGTTATGTGTTTAAAAATATGACGGATGTATTGCTTGAGGAATATACGAAACTATTTAACTTTTTCTTAACGAAGTAGGGGGACGCTCATGGCAAAGGATAATAAAACAGAAAAGGCCACCCCGCAGAAGCGTAAGAAATCGCGTGAAGAAGGGAATATTGCCCGGAGTAAAGATTTAAATAATTTATTTTCCATACTTGTGTTAGCAGTTGTCGTTTACTTTTTTGGAGATTGGCTAGGGTTTGAGATTGCCAATTCTGTATCGGTGCTGTTTGATCAAATTGGAAAAAATACAGATTCAACCGAGTATTTTTATATGATGGGGATTTTACTACTAAAAGTATCAGCTCCGATATTAATACTCGTATACGCTTTTCATTTATTCAATTATATGATTCAAGTCGGTTTCTTATTTTCTTCTAAAGTCATTAAGCCGAAAGCTTCGCGTATTAACCCGAAAAACTATTTTACGAGGTTGTTTAGTCGTAAAAGTTTAGTAGATATTTTGAAATCACTGTTTTATATGGGATTAATCGGTTACGTCGCTTATGTGCTATTTAAAAAGAATTTAGAGAAAATCGTGAGTATGATTGGATTTAATTGGACTGCGTCACTTACTGAAATTATAAGGCAAATTAAATTTATCTTTTTAGCTATTTTAATTATATTAATCGTTCTTTCTATTATTGATTTCATATATCAAAAATGGGAGTACGAACAAGATATTAAGATGAAAAAAGAAGAAGTAAAACAAGAGCATAAAGATAATGAAGGGGACCCGCAAGTAAAGGGAAAACGAAAAAACTTTATGCATGCCATATTGCAAGGAACAATTGCGAAGAAGATGGATGGCGCAACGTTTATTGTAAACAACCCGACCCATATTTCGGTCGTACTCAGGTACAATAAACACGTTGATGCAGCACCAATTGTCGTTGCAAAAGGGGAAGATGAACTCGCATTATATATACGAACACTTGCCCGTGAACAAGAAATACCAATGGTGGAAAACCGTCCGCTTGCTCGTTCTTTATATTATCAAGTCGAGGAAGATGAGACGATTCCAGAAGATTTATACGTAGCTGTAATTGAAGTTATGCGCTATTTAATTCAAACGAACGAACTTGAAGTATAATAGCGCGTTTGGAGGAGATCTCTTTGTTTAAGATAGATTCTGCAAGAACCTATTTTTCTATCTTTTTAGCAGCGTCATTCGTAGTGGCGCTCTTAATTCCACTTCCACCATTTATACTTGATATCATTATCGTTTTTCTACTAAGTATGTCAGTGCTTATTTATATGCGAGCGACAAGTATTAACGAGTGGGATGAATTAAAGTCATTTCCGACGATGTTGTTATTAATCGGGATTTTCCGCGTATCGATTAACGTATCGACGACGCGAGCGATTTTGACAAACGGAAATGCGGGTCATGTTATTGAAGAGTTCGGTCAATTCGTAATTGGCGGGAACTTATTAATTGGTATCGTTATTTTTACAGTATTAATCATATTCCAGTTTATCGTTGCAAATGGTGCATCTCGTACAGCTGAAGTTGCAGCTCGTTTTACACTTGATTCTTTACCAGGGAAACAAATGTCAATCGATGCTGATTTAAACCAGCGTATTATTACAGAAAAAGATGCACAAGCAAAACGAAAAAAATTAAATATGGAAACAGAGTTTTACGGGGCGATGGATGGTGCCGGGAAGTTCATTAAAGGGGACGTTATTTTCGGCATTGTCATTTTATTCGTAAACATTATTTTTGGCTTAATTGTCGGAATGATGCAGCAAGGAATGAGCTTTGGTGAAGCAGCCCTTCATTATACACAGTTAACAGTCGGTGACGGAATTGTAAACCAAATTGGTTCGTTAATGCTTGCGATTTCAACAGGTATTATCGTAACGCGTGTATTTGACGGTTCACCGGATACGGTAACGGAAGGAATCTTTAAAGAGTTATTAGCACATGAAGTTGTTGTATATGCACTCGGTGGTTTATTTATCGCAATGGGTATTTTTACTCCGCTACCGTTTCTACCGTTCGCACTCGTTGGTGGAACAATTATCTTCTTAGGAATTCGAAATAAAAACCGAATGAAGAAAGAAAAAGAAGATGAGCTTCAAAAAGAATTAGAAATGATTCAAGGCGAAGATGAGCAACTGCAACAAGTGGAAGATTCATTTGGCGTATTTACAGATAAATATCCAATTATTGTAGAACTAGGTTTAGATTTAGCAGCACTTGTAAAGCAGAAAATTAACGGAGAAACAGCTCGTGATAAAGTTGTTCTTATGAGGAAATCAATTATTACCGACCTTGGTATTAACGTTCCTGGAATTAACTTTAAAGATAATACGAGTTTTAGACCACGTGGACGTTACATTATTCGTATTAAGGGTGCGAAGGCAGCTGAAGGTGTTTTAAAATCAGGTTACTTATTAGCACTGAAAACACCGAACGTAATGGCCGATTTAGATGCAGAACCAGCGAAAGATCCAATTTTTGGCGAGGATGGATATTGGATTTTAGAGCATATGGTACAAGATGCACAAATGAAAGGCTATCAAGTATTAGAGCCACTTAGCATATTAATTACGCATTTAGATGTTGTCGTTAGACGTAATCTTCATGAGTTAATTCAGCGTCAACATGTAAAAGACTTAATTAACTCCCTTGAAAATGATAACGGCGTTTTATTAGAAGAGATTAAGAAGAAAGAAATTGACTTATCACTTGTTCAAAATGTTATTAAGCAATTGCTAAAAGAAGGTATTTCTATTCGTGATTTACCAACTATTATTGAAGGTATTATTGACGGAAAAGAAATTTATCAAAATCATGTTGACGGTGTAACGTCATTCGTCCGTGAATGTATTTCAAAAGTGATTTGTGAAAATGCGAAAAATCCTGACGGTAAAATATATGCGGCGCTCTTCTCAGATTCAATTGAGTTAGATGCAGACGTTGTGAACAATTCTTATCAAGGTTATTTATTAAACTGGGATTTAGATTTAGAAACGCGAGTCGTTGAGCAAGTACAACGCGTATTTAAACAAGCGAGGTTAATGGGAAGAGAACCAGTATTATTAACGCGTAGAAAAGATTTCAGATTTGCGATTGTAAGACTTCTTGAGCGCTATCAAGTAGAAGCACAAGTACTTTGTATTAGCGAATTAGCACCAGAAATTGTTGTAGATCAAATTGCCTATATTGAATAGTAGGGGGTGAAGTAATGGAAAGTACAGAAAAGAAAGAAGCGTTAATGCGAATAAAAGCAGCTTCGAAAAATGAATTGTATCGAAAGTTATTTGACCAATATGGTACAGATTATTATTACGTTGTCGATGAAAGTGTAAAACGCAATATCCCGTTTTTTTGGAAAAAGAATTATGAAATGTTAGTTGCTTTTCCAGAGGATAAACAGGAAGAAGTGAACGAAGGTGCAGCTCAATTTCATGAGCAATTAATGGATGTTGTAAATGACCCTTCAGAACAAATTGTGAAGGCGAACGGAATTCAATCGGTACTGCACAATTTAGAAAACGTGACGACTCCTATGTCATATGCGGCGATGCAAACAGGAAATAGTGAAGAATGGGCAAGAAAGAAAGAGAAACTATTAAAGCTGTTTGAAAAAGGTATCGTCGTTGTGAAACAGACGGAAGAAACAAAAGTAACGAAAAAGCAAAAAGCTGTGAAAAAAGTCGTTCCTGTCAAGAAAGAAGAAGTGGTTGTAAAAAAAGAAAAGCAAGAATCTGTACCATTTATTATTCAAAAAGTAATTCGCATGCTAGAGCAAAACGATGTAGAACAATACTTCATTCATGCATATGCTGAAAAGCTAAAAGTGAAGTTTGAGAATGCAACGATGATTACAGAAGAAGAAGTAATCGAATATATATTGGAAGATATGAGCTCTCATTTCAACACAGAAAACGTATTTGAAAAAGAAGTACAAACAATTGCATTAATCGGCCCAACTGGTGTTGGAAAAACGACGACACTTGCGAAAATGGCGTGGCAATTTCACGGTAAGAAAAAAACGGTTGGTTTCATTACGACCGACCATTCTCGCATTGGGACAGTGCAGCAACTGCAAGATTACGTAAAGACAATTGGATTTGAAGTAATCGCTGTACGCGATGAAGCTGCAATGACAAGAGCGCTAACGTATTTTAAAGAGGAAGCGCGCGTCGATTATATTTTAATTGATACAGCTGGGAAAAATTATCGTGCATCAGAAACAGTGGAAGAAATGATTGAAACGATGGGACAAGTAGAGCCAGATTATATTTGTTTAACGTTATCAGCTTCGATGAAAAGTAAAGACATGATCGAAATCATTACGAACTTTAAAGATATTCATATTGATGGTATCGTCTTTACGAAATTTGATGAAACAGCAAGTAGTGGTGAATTGTTGAAAATTCCAGCAGTATCATCAGCTCCTATTGTATTAATGACAGACGGACAAGACGTAAAGAAAAACATACATATCGCTACAGCGGAACATATAGCGAAACAAATGTTGCAAACATCATAGAAAAGAGGTGAAGGATAAGGCAACTGCCTTATTCAAACGAGTATGAACGGTCTTTATATAGGTTCTATGGGTATGATGAATTACATGCAGCGTATTAATGTTCATTCAAATAACGTTGCAAATGCTCAAACGACAGGATTTAAAGCAGAAAATATGACTTCTAAAGTATTTGATGTACAAGACACATATCGCCGCGGAGATGGTGCTGTAACAAATATCGGTTCGGTCGATTACGCTGTAGTACCAGCCGCAACGCATGTGAACTTAGTACAAGGAAATATACAAATGACAAATAGTGCTACAGATTTCTTTTTAGATGATGGAACTGCAGGCACAGCTTCGTTTTTCGTTACATCTAAAAAGAATGAAACGTTTTTAACGAGAGACGGTAGTTTTACATTAAATAGTGATCGTTATTTACAAACAACTTCAGGCGCTTTCGTAATGGGAGAGAATAATGAACGTATTCGTATTCCAGAAGGAGCAAAAGTAGCTGTACAAGCAGACGGTACGTTATATGATGCAGTAACACAAAACAATATTGCTCGCTTGCAAACAAAAACAGTAGGTGCAGAAGCGAATAATCGTCTAATCCAAAGAGAGAACAAAAGCTTTACTCTAGCAGAAGGGAACATTGCTGATTTACCGAACGGAGTAGGGACAGTAAAAAATTATATGCTAGAAAATTCAAATGTAGATATGACGAAAGAGATGGCTGATCTTATGACGGATCAAAAAATGATTCAAGCATCACAACGCGTTATGACTTCATTTGATAAAATTTATGAAAAAGAAGCGAATGAAATATTGAGATAGGAGACTCCTAATAAAGGAGTCTTTTATTAATTTTAAATTTCGGAATTATCAATTGACTTTACGGAGCTTCTTTTTTATATTAGTAGGTATAACTATAACTACTAAAGAGGTGAGAGTATGACAACGGCGTTATATTTAGAAGATGCATACAAAACGAGTTGCGAAACAGAAGTGATAAAAGTAGAAGGGAATAAAGTATTTGTAAAAGAAACAGTTTTTTATCCAACTGGTGGAGGGCAGGAATGTGATACAGGTGTCATTGTACAAGACGGGTTTGTATTTGAAGTTGAAAAAGTAAAAAAGGAGCAGGGAGAAATAGTTCACTATATAAAAGATGGAGCTCAAGTAAAATTAGGTCCTGTTAAATTAGAGATTAATTGGGAAAGACGTCATAATTTAATGCGCCATCATTCTTTACTGCATCTTATCGGAGCTGTCGTTTATGAAAAATATGGAGCTCTCTGCACTGGAAATCAAATTTATCCTGACAAAGCACGTATCGATTTTAATGAGTTACAAGAGTTATCGAGCGTGGAAGTAGAAGAAATTGTTAAGGAAGTGAATAAACTTATTGAACAAAATAAAGAAATTTCCACTCGTTATATGAGCCGCGAAGAAGCAGAAAATGCTGTAGGAATGATTAAAACAGCAATAAACCTCCTGCCAGCTACTATACAAGAAATCCGCATTGTTACAATTGAAAATTTAGACGAACAAGCTTGTGGAGGCACACATGTAAAAAATACAAGTGAAATAGGAACACTTGTTATTGATAAAGTAAAAAGTAAAGGGAAGCAAAATCGTCGCTTTGAAGTTAGAGCGATTTAGATTGTGAGGAGTACTAATGGATGAAATTATAAAAGAATTACAAAAGTTAGGTTTTTCCCAGTACGAATGTAAAGCGTATATTGGATTACTAAAACATTCCCCAGTAACTGGGTATGAAGTGAGTAAACAAACAGGAGTACCTCGTTCTATGATTTACGAGGTACTCGGTAAGTTAATGGATAAAGGAGCAGTACATATTGTACCTTCTGAACCAGTTAAATATGTACCAGTACCAGCTACCGAATTAATGAATCGAATGCGAAAAGATTTTGAAAAGTCCTTTGAATTTTTAGATGAGAAATTAAATGGTTTAGAACAAGAGCGACAAATAGATGTAATTTCGCATATTCGCTCAAATGATCGTGTTTTAAAAGAAATTTGCAATATAATTAATAGAGCAAAGGAAGAGTTATGGATTTCTGTATGGGAAGATCAAGTGCATGAAATTGAGCCATACATTCATCAAAAAGAAGAGGAAGGCGTACATATATTTTCAATCTTATTTGGCGCGCCAGAAACCAAAATAGGCGCGACGTTTCACCATAATTATATGACACCTCACGTTGTTGAAAAGAGAATGGGTGGTCATTTAACTGTTATTGCTCGTGATGGAGAGGAAGTATTAATTGCCAACTTCTCAAATGATAGCACTTCGTGGGCTGTTACAACGTATGACCCAGCATTAGTTCTCGTTGCTACAGAGTATGTGCGCCACGATATTATGGTTGAAGAAATCACGAAGGAATTTGGAGCTGATAAGTTAGATACGTTGTGGCGTGAAAATATAGATTTAGTTCATGTCGTAACAGGAAAACGAACTTTAGAAGGAATGGAGGATGATACGGATGAGTAAAGCTCAGGCACATGTAGCTTTGCAAAGCGATGATACATTTCAGCAAGGAGTAAAAGATTGTTTACCAACTGTATTTGGTTATTTAAGCATCGGTATAGCAGCCGGTGTAATTGCAAAAACAGCAGGCTTCTCCATTATTGAAATTGCGTTTATGTCCACTTTAATTTATGCAGGTTCTGCTCAGTTTATATTAGCTGGTATGTATGCAGCTGGTGCTCCTGCTTCCGCAATTATTTTTACCGTATTTTTTGTTAATTTGCGCCACCTTCTTATGAGTGCTGCGCTTGCGCCGTACTTTACGAAACTGCCTCTATTTAAAAACTTACTAATCGGTTCGCAAATTACAGATGAAACGTTCGGTGTTGCAGTGCAGCATGCAGCGCAAAAAGGATATTTAGGTGAAAGATGGATGATTGGTCTTAACGTAACAGCGTATTTAAATTGGATTCTTGCTACTATTATCGGCGGGCTATTTGGTGAGTGGATACCAGATCCGCATACATATGGCATGGATTATGCATTACCAGCGATGTTTATCGGATTATTTGTACTTCAGCTTATAAGTAGTAAACCGAAACTGGCAATTCATCTTACTGTTGCAATTGTAGCGATTATAATTGCGTACGTTTCACACTTATTTATGCCAGATAGTATAGCGGTTATTATCGCAACATTACTAGCTGCGACGATTGGAGTGGTGATTGAAAAATGGAAATGAGATTAGACGTATTATTACTTTTATTAGCAGCAGGAGCTGTCACACTCGTGCCACGTATTTTACCTCTACTCGTATTTAGCAAACTACAAATTCCAGACTGGGGTTTAAAATGGTTAAATTACATACCAATCGCGATATTAGCCGCACTTTTAGCGCAAGTTTTATTTATGCATGACACGATGCAGTGGGATTACTTGATTGCAGCAATTCCAACATTTCTTGTAGCGATATATACTCGTAGTTTATTAGGTACAGTATTAACTGGTGTGATTGTGATTATTTTGTTACGTTTCTTTTTCTAAAAAGGATTACGCTCATATAATAGCGAAAAGTGTAATAACATGAAAAATATAGGGGTGGTGTTATGATACTTTTAACGATAGGAGCAATTTTATTAACGTTGTTTATTTTCTTTATTATCGGCTTTATTACGTTTATGATGTTTGTTGATAGGGCGACACCTCAAATTTATTACACACCTTGTGAATCAGTGACAGTGAAATCTAAAGGTAAACATAAAAGGAAGAAAAGTTGAATGTTGGCTTTTCTTCCTTTTTATTTATTTGATTTTTCTGTATAATTTAAGTTAGTTATCTAACTAACTTAAAAGGGGGTTATGGAAATGGCAAAACCGAATGTTGTTAATAAAGAGAAGTTACTACAAGCAGCAAAAGAAATTATTGCAGAGCATGGGATGGAGAAGTTGACATTAAAAGCAGTTGCAGAGAGTGCTCAAGTTACACAAGGTACCGTATATTATCATTTTAAAACGAAGGATCAATTATTACTTGAAGTAACCGAAGCGTTTTGTAAAGCGTCGTGGGAACAAATAGGAAAGGATGTACAGTTAGAAAAGGCTTTACAGTCTGCCGAAAGTAGATGTGTGAAAGATTCAATGTATCATCATTTGTTTTTTCAATTAGTAGCTAGTGGATTACAAAATGATGCGATGAAAGATAAAATTGGTGGATTGTTACATTATGAAAACCAACAATTAACAAGAGTGTTAAATAAAAATATAGGAGGTACAATGACATCTCAAATTTCAACTGAAACGTGGAGCGTTTTATGTAATGCATTAATTGATGGATTGGCATTGCAAGCCTTATTCAATCCATCTTTTTCTAGCGACAAAGTATATGGTGATTTGCACCTGTTATTGGAAAAGTTCATAGAGCTACAAAAGGGAGGTAATGGTAGTGAATAATAAACTTTGGCTCACTATTTTATTTTCTATCGGCGTTTGGTTTTTTGCTTCAGCATTCTTCATTATTTTCGGTTCTTCTGTTTTATTAGAATACACTTCAAATAGATTTTTTCTACAATTGACGTTTCTTGAATTAGGAACAGCGATAGCTTTATACTTTGTAATGTGGTTATACAAAAGACTAGATACTACAAAATATGCAGTTATTAAGTTAGGTATATGTGGTACGGCAATCGGTTTAACTTTAGATTCTTATATCTTGTATAACTCTTCTAACATATTCTCACAATTATCCTCACAGCAAATCATGTCATTTACCATTTGGATGGTGATTGCTTACGCTCTTTATTTAATAATTCCTTTCGTTATTGAACGAAAAAGACTGTTATAAAGAGGTTTTTAATCTTCTTTATAACAGTCACATCCCCGAAAGAACTAACAACAATAACCCAAATAAAAAACTAATAAAGGAAAGAAAACCGATACATATGGAGAACACACGATTGTTTCTCCATTCGCGCCAGAAAGTGATAAAACCTAATATACAAAGGAAAAACCAAATAGGCAGAAATAGGAACTCACTAATCTTTTCAGGAAGTAACGCATAAAAAGTTAATAAATATAAAATCCAATTTGTAAAAAATAAAATGCAAACGATAATAGATAGTAAATAGGGCTGTTTGGAAAACTCTCTCTTTTTTACGGTTACAAAAATGATAGTTAGCGCTAAGAAAAAAGCAATGAGCATGAAAATCAGTAAGAGTAATGTAAGTGTCATTTACATCTCCTTTATAAGAGTGTTTTTTACAAGAAATGAATCTATTACATTGTATGCTTGTTTTGTAGAGTGCCCGTTATATTTTTCAGTGTACGGATTTAGAAAACCATGTTCACCGTGTAGTTGGTGTATTTCTAATAAAGGATTTTTTTGTTGCTGCAATGTTTGAATGAAAGAGGATACTGAAAAACTAGCTTCTTTTTCAGGGAAAATAAGTAAGGTAGCACATGTTGGTTTCATATGAATATAGTCACGTATACGGGAACCGTAGCATCCGATAATAAAATTTATGTTCGGATTGTTACTACATAGCCATGAGATGGTAGCACCAACACTAAAGCCGATAAGTCCAATATGTGTGTAACTACTAGAAAGAGAAGTAATGAATTTTTCAATTTGCTTTTTTCCATCTTCAAATCCAATATGATTCATAAAAAAATGATATGCTTTTTCTTCATCACTATAAGGAAATGCATGTTGTGATTGTAGCAGATTAGGACAGAATACATCTATATGAGATGAAGTGAAGTGGTCGGTAACATGATGCATATGATCGTTCACACCATATATTTCATGAACAGCAATGAGAGCTAATTTTTTCTTCATATCTACAAAGTATTTCTATGAAACTTAAATTCTTTCTCAACAAGGCAGATACGTAGGTGGAAGTTTTCGTACCATTGCTCACGACCTCTTTTTTTCGCTTCTTTATGTAAGACGTTCTGTTTCCAATTTTCAATTGCTTCAAGTGATTCCCAATAAGAAATTGTGATTCCGAGCCCTGAATGATCTCGCACACTTTCTACATCTAGAAATCCAGGTTGCTGCTTTGCGAGTTCCTCCATTTTATCGGCAACTGTACTATAATCAGCTGTATCATTAGATAAATTGGAAGTGAATATAACTGCATAATAAGAATTGTTTTTTTCTAAATTAGATGCCATTATTTTTCCCCCTTAATGTATAGTGTGAATAATTAATCCATAGTTTGTATTTTAGCAGGTCACAAAAAGAAAAGAAGTAGAAAATTCTTATTTTTTCAGCTCCTGTAAAATAGAAGATAGAGGAAATGTATAATAAGTAATCAAAAAAAAGAAAAATGCCACTTCAAAAAAATGAAGTGGCATTTCTTATATTTCCTCTAAGCTATTAACTGGAACTGTTAATTCGCGTCCTGGGTTTTTTACTTCATATATGCGGGCGGTTTCATTGCTTTCGTCGACGTGTTGAATCATAACAGGCATGCCTTGAAAACTAACATTCGCTTGCTCCGCTGACACAGAAAGCTCTTTTGCACGTTGAATATTCATTTATATTCCTCCCATCATTATTATCTTTGCTAAAAAAGAGGAATAATATACCATTTCGAGACATTCTTAAAGTTTTTGTATTATTTGTAACGTTTCTTTAATAAATGAAGTGAAGATCGAATCAGGATAGCTATCTATTGCTTGAACAGCTTCTTTTGCCTCTGTTAAGGCAGATTTTTTATCTTGAAGTTCTATATAGCAAAGGGCACGATAAGACCCAGCTGTTAATACCCACGATTGATCAAGTGGATGATTCATATAATCTGGTATGGTAGCGTGTTTTAATGTTTCCAAAGCTTCCTTATAACGTTTTAAACCATACAAAGATTTTCCTTTTTCAAGATAATACAGCCCATCGTCTTGGAAAATTGGATCATTTTTTAGTTTTTCTCGAAATTGTTCTAGATGTTCCAATGCGATTGTATATTCATTCGTAACAGTGTTGTAGTAATAAGCTTTTAATATATCTACATTTGCAGCGGATAAAGTATCTTCTGTAAAAATGGCAAATTGCTCCGATTTTTTTATGTAATATAAATATCGTTCTTTATCAGCTACAATGATTTTTTGATAAGATAAAATACGGTAAAATTCATCTGTCTTATAATACACTTGATGTTTTTTTGAAAATGCAAGTGCATCTAAAATGACTTTTTCACATTTTTCATAATTGCCGTATGCGAGTAAAATAATTGCCTCTTTTAAGTATAGTTGTATATGTGTAATAAGATCCATTTCTAAATTCTTCGCCTTATATTCATCACGAATTGTGGCGATCAACTGTAAACATTCTTTATATTTTTTACGTTTGAAGAGCATATAGTAAAACAGTAGTTTCGTTTCAGTACTTTCGCGATACAAAGTATATTTTTCAAATATAGAAACAGCGGTTTCAACGTAATATTCAATATTATAATCGTTCATAACAGCTGCTGCTGTTATGAACTGTTTATATAAACGAGCTGTATTTAAAGTAGAAGGTAGCTCTTTTTGAACGATAGGTAGTAAAGTTTCATATACTTCATCGCATTTATTCTTTATGAGTCGCTCCATTTTTTGAATGAGTTCTACAATTTCATCATCGTCTTCCTCTAATAAAAAACTCGTTTCACATTCAAGTTTTTCCGCAATATATTGTAATGTTTTCATAGAAGGTGTAGCTTTTCCATTTTCAATTTGACTAAGCATACTTTTTGTCAGTTCCGAACCTGCCAGTGCTGTTTGCGTAAGCTTTTTTTCTTTTCGTAATGCTTTAATTTTTTCGCCGAGAGTTGCCATATTGTAGCTCCTTTATAATCAAAAAGTTAAATACAATTAAACTTTTTGTTGTGATAATTGGAAAGCTGATTATATAATAAGTTTAACACAATTTAACTTTTAAAGGGAGAGTGTCAGAATGGAAGATGTAAGTATAGGTCAAACAGATTCAAGAATGAAGATTGCAACGAGAAATATCATTTTAATGATGATTGGAAAAATGACGTCTTTATTAGGCGCAGGTATTTATACGTTCGCAATGGGGTTATACGTATTAAAGACAACTGGTTCAGGAATGGGGTTTGCTACTACGCTCGTTTGCGGGTCGCTTCCCAGGATGATTTGTGGTCCGATTGCAGGTGCTGTAGCTGACCGTGTGAGTCGAAGATGGCTTGTCATCGGTACAGATTTATTAAGTAGTTTAACGATGCTTATCATGTTTATTCTTGCTACTATATTTGGACCATCACTTCTTTTTATTTATGTTTCAGCAGCATTATTATCAATTTGTGCAAGTTTTTATTCTGTTGCATTAACTTCATCTATTCCTAATTTAGTAGATGAGGGGCGTATTCAAAAAGCGAGTGCTTTAAATCAAACGGCAGCTTCTTTATCAAATATTTTAGGACCAATTATTGGCGGAGTAGTATTTGGTTTCTTTTCAATTCAGTCGTTCTTTTTGTTAAATAGTATTACGTTCTTTTTAGCGGTTATTTTGCAATTATTTATTGTATTTGATTTATATAAAAAAGTAGTGGCTGAGAGTAAAGAGCATTTCTTGACGAGTATAAAAGAAGGTTTTTTATATGTAAAACGACAACATGAAATATATGGTTTAATGAAAATAGCATTGTGGGTAAACTTTTTTGCGTGTGGGCTAACCGTTGCACTGCCATACATTATCATACGTACATTGCATTTATCTTCAAAGCAACTCGGTACTGTAGAGGGAATGTTAGCAGTCGGGATGCTAATGGGGGCGATTGCTTTATCAGTGCGTAAAGAAGTGAATAATCCGTTTCGTTCTATTTATACTGGACTGTTTTTGTTTGCTGGTTTGAGTTTATGTACAGTCTTCCCGTTGTTAGTTACCATTCCAAAAGTGGCAAGTTTTATTTACTATATTGCTTTCATGATGTTAACTGGTATAGCAATTATGATTGTCAATATTCCGATGCAAGTACATATGCAAAAAACGACAGATCCGAACTACTTAGGGCGTGTATTTGGCCTACTTGAAACAATTGCGACTGCAATCGCACCGCTCGGTATGATTATATATGGATTATTGTTAGATATGTTACCAACTAGCATTGTTATGATGACAATAGGCGGAGGTTTATTGTTAGTTGTATTAGTTGGAGTAAGGCAACATATGGCGAAAAAGCAAGTGGATGTGTCGGCTTAAAAATAATAAAATAATAAAAATTTGACTTATCTTCATAAAAATGACCAAATCAGTATTTTAGTTTTTGAAACTCTTTTTCATGTATGTTAAAGTAAAGTGAGCAGGCAAAGAAAAGGAGACAACAGCATGAAAAAATTAAGTTTTGTTATGCTTTTTCTGTTAGTCGTAATGGCTGGATGTAGTAATTATGACACATATATTGAAACAGGTATGCAATCATTGAAAGATGAAAAATATAGTGATGCAACAATGTGGTTTGAAAAAGCAGAAAAAGAGAAATCGGGAAATGAAGCGAAATCATATAAAGAAATGGCCGAGAAAATGGATCACGGAGCAACGGCATTAAAAGACGGTAAGTATTTAGAAGCGAAAGACATTGCAAATGAAGTGTTACAAATGAAAAAAGACGATGCACTTGAAACAGCTGTAACATCAAATGCAGAGAATATGCTTCAAAAAGCAAAAGATGTAGAAGAGAAAGTAAATGAAAGAGTAGCAAAACGTAGAAAAGTAGAAGAAGAAGGAATTGATAAACTCATTAAAGCTGTAGATAGTATAGATGATGTGAAAGAAAAAGAGAAAAAAGTTTCAGAAGCATTAGATAAGGCTGAAGAGGCGCAAGCAAAAATTGAAGCGAAGAAAAATAAATAGAGTTATAGCTTAAAAGACTGTCGTGTAAAGCGACAGTCTTTTAATTTTTTGTTGCATAAGAAGTGATGTTATGTAGTAAAAAAGAAATAATTTTAGAATTCCACCTGTCCTCATGATGAATCGTATAAATGTTACGTTGAAATTCAAATTCAGGGATGGGTATGTAGCGTAGTTCATTTCGTTGTACTTCTTGTTCAATAGCAAGTTTAGAAATAAAGGCAACCCCATTACCGTATTTTAAAATTTGTTTCATCGTTTCTAATGAATCTAATTCAATTTCTGATTGGAATGTAATGTTATGAGCTAACATCCATTTTGTAAGTAAATCTCTCGTTGTAGATGGATTACGATGTAGTAATATGCGTTCCTTTTCGATATCTTGTAATGATACATTTTCTTTTTTTGAAAAATGATGTTCTTTGGAGAAAGCAAGAACAAGTGTATCAGGCATTACATTCGTCTGTTTTAAAAGTGATTCATCAAACGGTGCTGCTGAAATTACACCGAGATCAATTTCATGATTTTGTAGCATCGTTCGAATTTCAGGAGCTGTTTTTACCATGAGTGTTATTTTTATATTTGGAAATTCACATTGAAATTGATGAACAATTTCTGGTAAAAGATAAGTCGCTGGTACATAACTAGCTCCAATTGTTATAGCTCCTTTATGAAAATCTTTAAACTCTTGCGTGACTCGCCTAGCTTCTTTCATAAGCGCATCTATTTTACAAGCATAATGATGCAATGCCTCACCAGCCTCTGTTAAGAAATATCTTCCAGAACGTAATTCAAATAAAGGTACACCGAGTTCCTCTTCTAAGCTTTTTATATGGAATGTAATAGTAGGTTGTTTAACTCCAAGCTGTTCTGCAACAATCGTGAGCTTTTTGTATTTCTTAATAAGCACTACAATTTCTAATTTTAAGAGATTCATGGCAAGTTGCCCCTTTTTCTTCTAACTATAGAAAAAATCTATAGAAATAAATAGTTTATTAGAAGTTTTTTAATTTAATCTTTACAGTACATTAACATTCAGTATAAATCTTCCATATAGAATGAAAGCAGGTTAAGAGTGAGGGGAGAGAGGTGAAACGATGGATATTAAAATTAGTGGATTAGAAAAATCATTTGGAAAAGTACAAGCGTTAAAGCCGTTACAAATTATGATGAAACAAGGTGAATTCACCACACTGTTAGGACCTTCGGGATGCGGGAAAACGACATTACTCAGAATGATTGCAGGACTGGAAGAGCCAGATAAAGGTGAAATATATTTTGGAGATACGTGCATGTATTCTTCTTCTAAAAAAATAAAAACATCTCCTCATGAACGTAATATCGGTATGGTATTTCAAGATTTTGCTTTATGGCCACACATGACTGTATTTGAAAATGTTGCATTTGGGTTAAAAGCTACAAAGCAAACGAATCAATTACGGGAAAAAGTAGAAGAGGCAATAAAGCGAGTTCGCTTGCAAGGGATGGAGAAAAGATATCCGCATGAACTCTCTGGCGGACAGCAGCAACGTGTCGCATTTGCGAGAGCAATTGTAACGAAGCCACATTTCATTTTGTTTGATGAACCGCTCAGTGCACTCGATGCAATTTTGCGAGAAGAAATGCGGTTAGAGCTTATGGATATCGTTCATTCCATTGGTTTAACGGCATTGTATGTAACGCACGATCAAACAGAAGCTATGTCAATGTCAGACCAAATTATTGTCATGAAACAAGGAGAAGTATTACAAAAAGGAACACCAGAAGATATTTATGTGAAGCCATCTCATGAATTTGTTGCAAAATTTGTTGGTAAGGCAAATTGGCTTGTAGAGGGTAAACAAATGGTTCGTCCAGAGCATGTGAGCTGGACAAAAAATGAAGTGTGTGAAATGTATACAGGTGAAGTCCAGCACGTTACATATGTAGGAGAGCGTTATGAAGTGAAAGTAAATATGGGGACACTCGGAATATGGACAGCTTATCACAATAGTAAGATAAGCATCGGAAAGCCAGTATCGTTATATGTACCGAAAAAATGTATTCATCATATAGGGGGAGAATCGTATGAAGAAATTCAGTTCGCTTAAGTCGTTATTTGTATGTACTTTATTATTTTCTGCCGTAGTAACAGGATGTAGTTCAAAGACAGGTAATGCAGATGCAAAAAGTAAAACTACGAATGAAAAGAAGATTGTTGTATATAGTGCAGGACCAAAAGGATTAGCAGAAAAAATTCAAAAGGACTTTGAAAAGAAAACGGGTATAAAAGTGGAAATGTTTCAAGGAACAACAGGTAAAATTTTAGCGAGAATGGAAGCCGAAAAGAAAAATCCAGTCGTTGACGTAGTCGTACTTGCATCTTTACCAGCGATGGAAGGATTAAAAAAAGATGGACAAACGTTAGCTTATAAAGAAGCGAAACAAGCTGATAAGCTTCGTTCTGAATGGTCGGATGATAAAGGGCATTATTTTGGATATAGTGCTTCAGCGTTAGGAATTGTGTATAACACAAAAAATGTGAAGACAGCGCCTGAAGATTGGAGCGATATAACAAAAGGAGAATGGAAAGGGAAAGTGAATCTTCCAGATCCAGCACTTTCAGGTTCAGCTTTAGACTTTGTGACAGGATATGTGAAAAAGAATGGAAAAGATGGATGGAATTTATTTGAACAGCTTAAGAAAAATGAAGTTACAGTAGCAGGGGCAAACCAAGAAGCGTTAGATCCAGTTGTAACAGGAGCAAAAGATATGGTCATTGCGGGTGTTGATTATATGACGTACAGTGCAAAAGCAAAGGGTGAACCAGTTGATATTGTTTATCCAAAAAGCGGAACAGTTATTAGCCCACGTGCAGCAGGTATTATGAAGGATAGTAAAAATGTAAAAGGTGCAAAAGAGTTTATTGATTATTTATTATCAGATGATGTACAAAAACAAATTTCTAAAGCGTATTTATTACCCGGTAGAACAGATATAAAAGCGGAAAATAGACCAAATGTGGAAGAGATTCCAGTATTACATATTGATTGGAAAACAGTTGAGAAAGAACAAGATGAAATAGGAAAACAATTTAAGAAAGTATTTCAATAAGATGGTGATTACATGGTAAATCGATTTGGATCAGTAAGGCAAGTTGGGATGACGGTAGCGTTGTTACTTGTGGCGATGTTAATCGTCATTCCGCTTTTTCTCATTTTACTTTCTAGTGTATATGAAAATAGTAGTTGGAATTTTTTAAAGCCGTTTGAAGTGATGCAGAGTGGTGGATTAGCTGGGATTTTTCTGAATTCGATGCTTCTAGGTGTACTCGTAGTAATAGGGGCAACTATCTTTGCATTTCCACTAGCTTTCATTATGAGCAAAACAGATGTTGGAAAGCATAGCAAGTTAGATATTGTTTTTATGATTCCATTTATGACACCGCCGTATATTGGATCGATGGGCTGGATTTTGTTCATGCAACCGAACGGATATTTTGAACAGTTTTTTCCGATGCTAAAGACGATTTCATCTTCGTTTTTTAGTTTAGGAGGTATGGTTTTAATTATGAGTCTGCATTTATTCCCATTTCTTTACTTCATGTTGAAGAATACATTACTTCAAATTGGGAGTAGTAAAGAAGAAGCGGCAGCAGTTCATGGTGGAAGCTTTTTCTATCGTTTAAGAAAAATAATATTACCGTTATTAGTATCAAGTTATGTAATGGGTGCTTTACTCATTTTCGTAAAGACGATTGCTGAATTTGGAACACCGGCTACATTTGGACGAAGAATCGGATTTCATGTGTTAACATCAGAGATTCATAAATTTATTTCGAGTTGGCCAATTGATTTTAGTAGTGCAACAGCATTATCTTCTTTATTACTTAGTGCATGTATGCTCATTTGGTATATGCAAAACGTATTAAATCGAAAGTATTCATATGCAATGGTTAGTGGAAAAGGTGTGAAATCTAAAAGGTACACTTTGTCTATATTTGTGCGCGTTGTAGCATGGGTTTATGTAATTGGTTTATTAATCGTATCAATTGGAATCCCGTATTTTTCTATACTGATTGCTTCTTTGTCAAAATTAAGAGGCGGAGGCTTACAGTTACATAACTTTACAACGAGTCATTATGAAGCATTATTTACAATCGGATCTCCAGGATTAGAAGCTCTATGGAACAGTTTTCTTTTTTCACTTATAACAGCGATTATTGCTGTTATGATTGGCGTCTTTTTAGCACTTATGATTCGAAAGGGGAAAAAGTCCTCTGAAAAATGGCTGGATATGTGCGGTATGTTACCGAACATGGTACCAGGAATCGTAATGGTTGTAGGGCTTATTTTATTTTGGAATTCCCCCTATATGCCCCTGTCCATTTACAATACACCAGTCATGGTAATCGTAACGTACGTTGTTCTTTTTTTACCTTATACAGTGCAGTATGTAAAAGCATCGCTCGGGCAAATTGATGATTCTCTCGTGCAGGCAGGAAGTATTTTTTCTGGGAATTATATGTATATTTTTAGAAAAATAATATTCCCTCTTATTATCCCGGGTATTCTTGCCGGATGGGCGATGACATTTACAATCTCGATAAGGGAGTTAGTAGCATCGCTTCTCGTACTACCTCCATCGGTAGAAACGTCAGCAACATTTATTTTTGCTCAATTTGAACAAGGAGAAGTATCTATTGGAATGGCGATGGCTGTCGTTTCAGTTGGACTTACAACACTATGTTTATTACTTCTGCAGCATATGGAGCACAAACGAAAAGGGGTAGCATGATGAGGGTAGAAGTATGGGGAGGAGCGGGAGAATACGGTCGCTCCTGCTACTTCGTAAAAAATAAAGAAACGAAAATAGTATTTGATTGTGGTATTAATCGATCATATGAGGATAGTTATCCAAAAATAGAGAAGGAAGTTGTACCGTTTTTAGATGCAGTATTTTTATCACATATTCATGAAGATCATACGATGGCGTTACCTTTATTAGCGAAGTATGGATATAAGAAAAAAATATGGACAACTCGTTATACGAAGGAACAACTTCCCGCTTATTATGAAAAATGGAGAAACTACAATGTGAAGCAAGGATGGCATGTACCTTATACCGACCAAAATATGAAAGATTTAAATTATGTATATGTTGATGAGATTAGTAATCCGAATGAATGGATACAGATTACTCCTTCATTGCGGTTTCAATGGGGGTATAGTGGGCATGTATTAGGAGCTGTTTGGTTTTTAGTGGATATGAGCCGTACATATGTATTTTATTCTGGCGATTATTCAGCAGAGTCTAACATACTACGAGCGAATTTACCTGAGAAATTACGTGGCGATATAAAAGTCGCAATTGTAGATGCCGCTTATCATACTGATGATGTTTCGCAACATGAACGAGTAAACGAACTATGTGCAGAAATTGAACGTGCTGCAAGGAATAAAGGGATAGCATTATTACCTTTGCCCCCCCTTGGTAGGGCGCAAGATATTGTATTTATATAAAAAATATAAAGAACTTCCCATTATAGTAGATCAAGAAATTTTGGATGGATTCCAACAGATGTTCGTATATAAAGATTGGATCAAAAATCATGAAGAACTTGAAGAGCTAATGGAGAGTTTAAAAAGAAACGTAATAGTTATGGATGATGACAGCGGTATGCAACATAGTTATGGAATAGTTGTAATGAGTGATGCGAATATGCAAACGAAACGAGCGCAGTTATATTATGAACAACTTCGGAATGAAGAACGAAATTCTATTATCTTTACTGGACATATTGCTAAAGGGAGCTTTGCAGAAAAAGTTTTGAAGGAACGTGTAGGTAAAGAATGTAGGGTGAAGCGAGTTCCATATAAAGTTCACCAAAGTATAAGAGATGTGAAAGAGATGTTAAATACATTATTACCAGAACATACGGTGTTAGTACATGCATTGAAAGAGGATACGGATCGATTACAGAAAAAGCTTAGTACGGAAGGGTATGAAAATGTATATTCACTTACTATGGAACGTATAGAAGTCATTTGAAATGTAAAGGGGATAGGTATATGAAAAAAGTATTTGTATGCGTAAGTATTTTCTTTTGTTGTTTCCTTTATAACGTTAAGGAAGGATTTGCTGCAAGTCCAATGACACCTAGTTTTGAAGTGAAGTTATTATTAAAGCCAGAACAAGTACTAGGTCCTAACAAAGAGATGAAGCAAGATGTACTAGAGCATTTTCAGACTGGTACAAATTATGAAAGAATACAAGTTCAGTTTTTAGATACGGCAAATAAAGATTTAAGTAATGAAGGCTGGTTTGCCAGAATTCGAAAGAAAGAATTTAGTAAAGATTTTGAGCTAACATATAAAAAAAGATACCCGATTCAAAACGGTGTAATTCAAGATGCACTAGTAGTAGCTAAAAAAGATGGATTTGATAGTAAAACTGATAATTATGAGGCAGAAATAGACTGGGGATTTGAGAAGAAAACGTTAAGTATTTCAAATAAGAAAAGCTACAGCGCGAAAGGATATGGAGTACTTGATTTACCAAATGAACGAGACGCCCAAAACATGTTAGTAGAAAAGTTACCAGGGAAAATGAACAAATGGTTGTATACGAATTGGGGAGAAGAGATGTTAAGGGATTCTCGTATTTACGGTCCTGTATTAATGAAAAGGTATACAGGTGAGTTTGAAAATAGTAAAACGAATATTGAAGTTTGGCCACTAAGTAATACAGGGAAAATAGAAGAGGATTTCGTAATAGAAGTGTCGTTTAAAACAAATGAGGAAAGTATAGCAAAAGAAAAAAGAGAATTATTAATGAAGAGTTTAGAACAAAAAGGATGGCTGTTACCGAAAGATAGTTTGAAGACAGAGCTTATTTTTCAGTAAAGAGTAAAAAGGAATCCATATGCTAAAATGTACCCTATAGAATAGACACTTAAAAAAAAGTCTATTCTATAGGGTCTTTCTTGTATAATGAGAGAAAAAT